>JBKJYG010000520.1:0-9902 GCA_046715905.1 Hyphomicrobiaceae bacterium
ATTCAGGCGCCAACAACGACCGAACGAGGCATCCTTTACGGCGATCCAGCATCGTCGCCCTTGCCGCTGGACCCGACGTGGTTTCGCAACGGATACGATTCGTTTCTGCAGGCCGGCATTGGAGCGGGTGCTTATTTCGGCCCCCATCTGCGCGGCGACCTGACCGTCGATGTGCGCACGAAAAGCAGCCTCGATATCACGGGGACCTATAATTATCTGCTGCCAGGCGGATCGAGCGTGAGCGGACATATTCTCGACAAGACCACCACGCGCGGCACGGTCGCGCTGGCCAACGGCTACATCGATTTGGCAGATAGGGCGACAGGCTTCACCCCTTACATCGGAGCGGGCGTCGGCTTCGTCGTGCATGAACTCGACCGCACGCACTTCACGACGGAAACGGTGACCGGATCCGGCTCCCCTTCCAGGCCCTCCGTATCCGGCCATGCCAAGCAGCGTGAGTTCGCGCCTGCGGCCTCCGCAACGGCCGGCATCGCCTACGCGCTGTCCCCCGGCATCCTGCTCGATTTCAACTACCGCTTCACGTATCTGGGCAGTACCGATTTTGCCACGGTCTTGAGCAACGGCGTCACGTCAAATCTCTCCATCGGGGAGGCATTTGACCACTCCTTACGCGCCGGCGTGCGCTGGAACATCTGGTAGATCCGGACTTGGAACGACGAAGGGCGGCCCCGCCGGACCGCCCCCTTGTCATGCAACACGCCTCAGTCTGCTCAGTGGCCGAGCACCGCCAGCAGCAGCAGCGCGACGATGTTCGTGATCTTGATCATCGGATTGACCGCGGGACCCGCCGTGTCCTTATAGGGATCACCCACCGTGTCGCCCGTCACCGACGCCTTATGGGCTTCCGAGCCCTTGAGGTGCTTTTTGCCATCCTTGTCGACGAAGCCGTCCTCGAAGGCCTTCTTGGCGTTGTCCCAAGCACCGCCGCCCGAGGTCATTGAGATGGCAACGAAGAGACCGGTCACGATGACGCCTAGCAGCATGGCGCCGAGAGCCGCGAAGGCATGGGCGGGACCGGCAATGGCCCGGACGACATAGAAGCAGAAGATCGGTGAGAGAACCGGCAGCAGCGAGGGAATGATCATTTCCCTGATGGCAGCTCTCGTCAGCATGTCGACGGCGCGCGCGTAATCGGGCTTCTCGGTTCCCTTCATGATGCCAGGCCGCTCGCGGAACTGCCGGCGCACTTCCTCGACGATGGAAGCGGCGGCACGCCCGACCGCGGTCATGGCGATGCCACTGAACAGGAATGGCAACAGGCCGCCGAACAAGAGCCCCACCACGACGTAGGGATTGGAGAGCGCAAAATCGACTTTCAAGTTGTAGAACAAGCTGCCGGGCTTAGCCTGCGCCACGAAATACTTGAGATCCTCGTTGTACGCGGCAAACAGCACCAGCGCGCCCAGGCCGGCGGAGCCGATCGCGTAGCCTTTTGTGACGGCTTTCGTCGTGTTGCCGACCGCGTCGAGCGCATCGGTGGTCTTTCGAATTTCCTTGGGCAATCCGGCCATCTCGACAATGCCGCCCGCATTATCCGTGACGGGGCCGAACGCATCGAGGGCCACCACGAAACCCGCCAGGGCTAACATGCTCGTCACCGCAATCGCGATGCCAAACAACCCTGCCATCTTGAAGGTGATAATGATGCCAGCGATAATGATGAGAGCCGGCAGCGCGGTAGCCTCAAGCGACACGGCAAGGCCTTGGATCACGTTGGTGCCGTGACCCGTGACCGAGGCCTGACTGATCGAGCGCACCGGCCGATAGCCAATACCGGTGTAGTACTCGGTCACCACGATGATGCCCGCGGTAATGAGCAGCCCAACGACGCCGCACGAGAAGAGATCAAAGCCCGTGAACATGGCGTCGCGGGTTTTGAACTGGGTGTTCATTCCGAGGAGCGCATCGGTGATCGGGTAGAGCGCAATAAGCGACAGCACGCCCGTGACGATGAAGCCCTTGTACAGGGCGCCCATGATCGAGTTGTTGGCCCCGAGCTTGACGGCAAAGGTGCCGATGATCGAGGTCACCACGCAGGCGGCGCAGATCGCCAGCGGGTAGACCATGAGGTTGCCGACGACAGGCTGCCCGACAAAGTAGATGGCCGCCAGAACCATGGTGGCCACCACCGAGACAGCGTAGGTCTCGAACAGATCGGCCGCCATGCCCGCGCAGTCACCGACGTTATCGCCCACGTTGTCGGCGATCGTCGCCGGATTGCGCGGGTCGTCCTCCGGAATCCCAGCCTCGACCTTGCCCACGAGATCGCCGCCGACGTCGGCGCCTTTGGTGAAGATCCCTCCGCCAAGTCGCGCGAAGATCGAAATCAGCGACGCGCCGAAGCCCAGCGCCACCAGAGAATCGATGACCGTCCGGCTGGTCGTTTCCAAGCCCAGCCCACGGGTCAGGAACGCGTAATAGCCCGCGACGCCCAAGAGTGCCAAGCCGGCGACCAGCATGCCGGTCACGGCGCCGGCGCGAAAGGCCATGGAGAGACCCTCGCCGAGCGAGTGCGTCGCAGCCTGGGCCGTACGGACGTTGGCACGGACCGACACCAGCATGCCGATAAAGCCGGCGGTCCCCGACAGCACGGCGCCGATCAGGAAGCCGATCGCGACGCGCCAGCCAAGCAGAAATCCGACGATGAAGAAGATCGGCACGCCGGCGATGGCAATCGCCGTGTACTGGCGGGCCAAGTAGGCTTGCGCACCTTCCTGAATGGCCGCGGCAATCTCCTGCATGCGCGCACTGCCGGCATCGGCGGCCATCACGGACTGGATCGTCCATGCGCCATAGACGATCGAGAGCAATCCACCGAGAATGATCGCCCACATCACGCTGTCCATAGAATGAATTCCCCCGAAGGTGTCGATGATTGAGTTTCAAGCCCGCGCGGCGCCGGGACCGGCTTCAATCGCCACCACGCGTGACGACCCGAGAGTTCTCGATTCGCGACGGAAACATGCCTCACCCGATGCGCCGTTGCAACACTGGTTGTTAAGAGATCAGTGCATCCCGTGATTCGCGGCGAAGAAAAGCGGGTCCGAGCAGCTAGATAGCGGTACCGCTTCAGCAGAACGGGCGCCAGGGGCGCCCGTTTGGTGTCGTGTGTCCGCCAGAACCACCCTCGGAGTTATCTTTTCTGCAGATCCGACGAGAACACCGTTCCCTTGGTCTCCGGACTCAGCAGCAGGGCTGTGACGGTGACAAAGGCCCCGATGATGGTGCCGTAGAGCATGGGCGTATTGCGTGTTCGATACGAAATCGCAGTCAATAACTTTTGGGCAATCCGAGTTGCCGCTCTGCGACGTGCGAAAGAATGAGTTCGCGAGAGATAGGGGCGATGCGCGTGATCATGACCTCACGCAAGTAACGCTCGACGTGAAAGTCCTTGGCGTAGCCCATGCCGCCGTGTGTCAGCACCGCTGTCTCGCACGCCTCGTAACCGGCCTCGGCGGCAAGATATTTGGCGGCATTGGCTTCAATTCCGCACGGTTCGCCCCGGTCGCTCAGCGCGGCCGCTTTGAAGACCATCAAATTGGCGGCTTCGAGGTTCATCCAGCAGCGCGCCAGCGGATGCTGGATGCCCTGATTTTGACCGATGGGGCGGCCGAACACGATCCGCTCCTTGGCGTACTGCGCGGCCCGGGCGATTGCCACGCGACCCAATCCGACGGCTTCGGCGGCGATCAGAATGCGCTCCGGGTTCATGCCATCGAGGATGTAGCGGAAGCCTTCCCCCTCCTCACCGATGCGATCTTCGACCGGCACGGGCAGACCATCGAAAAAGACCTGGTTAGAGTCGACGGCCTTGCGTCCCATCTTGTCGATCTCGCGAACCTCGACATACCGACGATCGAGGTCCGTATAAAAGAGTGAGAGCCCCTGGGTTGGCTTTTTCACCTCCTCAAAGGGCGTCGTGCGCGCAAGCAGCAACACCTTCTCGGCCACCTGCGCCGTCGAGATCCAGATCTTCTGTCCATCGATGCGATAGCGATTGCCGTCGCGCGTGGCCCGGGTCTTGAGCTTCGTCGTGTCGAGGCCGACGTTTGGCTCGGTGACGGCGAAGCACGACTTTTCCTTGCCCGCGATAAGCGGCGGCAGGAAGCGTCGCTTCTGCTCCTCGGTGCCGAACACGACGACGGGATTGAGCCCGAATATATTCATGTGCACCGAGGAGGCGCCCTGCATGCCGGCGCCGGATTCGGCGATCGTCTGCATCATGATGGCAGCCTCGGTGACGCCAAGCCCCGCCCCCCCGTAGGCTTCGGGCATTGCAATGCCGAGCCATCCGTCCACAGCCAGGGCTTGATGGAATTCGTGCGGGAAACCACCCTCCTTATCCTTCTTCAGCCAGTAGTCGTCGCCAAAGCGGCTGCAGATCCGGCCCACAGCCGCGCTGATTTCGTGCTGCTCCGCGCTGAACGCAAAGTCCATGTTGGCCTCCAGGTCAGCCCGACGCGCCGACGATGCCTTGTCGTTCGAGCTGTTCGATCTCCGCCGCGCCTAAGCCGAAATCGTTCAGGACACTGCGTGTGTCGGATCCCACCGTGGGAGGCGGGGCTCCCATGGCGGGCACCGTGCGGGAGAATCGAGGTGCTGGAGCGGGTTGTTGCACGCCATCGCGGACGACGAAGGTGCCGCGTTCGGCGTTATGCGGGTGGCTGGCGCATTCAGATAGTGAAAGCACAGGCGCGAAACAGGCATCGCTGCCCTCAAAGATGCGCTCCCATTCCGCGCGCGTCTTCGATTTCAACACGGCCGTAAAGTGTTCTCTCAAAACGGGCCAGCCATCGGCATCATGCTGAGCCGGCAGCGGGCGACCCGCAAGCCCCAACCGGCCGATCAGATCCTCATAAAAGCGGCCCTCGATCGAGCCGATGGAAACCCATTTGCCATCCTGGGTTTCATAGCTGTCGTACCAGGGCGCGCCGCTGTCGAGCAGGTTGGAGCCGCGCTCGTCGACCCAGGAGCCTTGCGACCACATCCCATGCACCATCCCCATCAGATAGGCGGTGCCATCGACCATGGCAGCGTCGACGGTCTGGCCCTTGCCGGAACGTTGGGCTTCGAGGATCGCGCACACGACACCGAACGCCAAAAACATTCCCCCGCCGCCAAAATCTCCGACCATGTTGAGGGGATGGATGGGCGCCTCTCCCTTGCGGCCGAACGCATGCAGCGCGCCTGCGAGCGCAATATAGTTGATGTCGTGACCGGCCCGTTGCGCCATGGGACCGGTCTGGCCAAACCCCGTCATGCGTCCGAAGACGAGCTTGGGATTGACGGCAGCCAGCTCTTCGGGTCCAAGGCCGAGCCGCTCCATCACGCCGGGGCGAAACCCCTCGATCAGGGCATCCGCCCGAGTTGCCAAACGCTTGACGAGGTCGCGTCCGGGCTTCGTCTTGACGTCGATCGCGATCGATTTCCGGCCGCGATGCAGAACCTCGAACTTTGGTTCCCGTCCTGGAATGCCGAGGTCCTGGCGCTCGCGCCGGTCAACACGGATGATCTCGGCTCCCATGTCAGCCAGCAGCATGGCGCAGAACGGCGCCGGCCCTATGCCCGCCATCTCAATCACTCGATAGCCCTGCAGTGGACCCATGCCTCTCTCCAACTCGCATTCCGGATCTCGTTCCGGCCCTGAAACACGTTGTAAGCTACGCTTAAACCTAAATGAAGTCCGCACAGGCATTTTGCTCCGGTTGTGGCTAGATCACGTCAGAAGCTGCTGCAACCGGGGGGCTTGATTGTTGTTTTTATTTCGATCCTTGCTGTCCGCAGCTTCGTGGGCCGCTCGGCGTGTTTCTCATACTGGAAGCGCCGGGCCAGGCGCGTGCTCTATGAAGCAGAGGCTGCACGCGCGGATGCGGGGCCTGAGGGCGATCCGTCCGATCGAGCCGCGGCTCGAAACGCTTCAAGACATCCAGTGGCAGCTTCACGACAACGAGGCGCGATATCGCGACCTGCTCGATTCGCAGCAGGACATCATCTTGCGCCGCCGTACCGATGGCCAGCTCACGTTCGTCAATCGGTCGTTCCTGCAGGTGTGCGGCGGCACGGCAGCCCAGCACCTGGGGACGGTTTATGTGTTCGAGGTCTTGCCCGGCGAGCCAAGTCACCTGCAGCCGATCGATGTGACGCCCG
Source organism: Hyphomicrobiaceae bacterium (assembly GCA_046715905.1). Taxonomy (GTDB): domain Bacteria; phylum Pseudomonadota; class Alphaproteobacteria; order Rhizobiales; family Hyphomicrobiaceae. The sequence goes on from JBKJYG010000520.1 coordinate 6,172, forward strand.
GCGTGCGCGGCGATGGCCGTCAGGTGCTGGCGCGGTTCGAGCATCAGATCGCAACGCATGCGGGGCCGCGTTGGTTTGCCTTTGAGCAGCGCACTGTGATCGACGGGTCAACCGGCCTGACCGAGCAGCAGATCACCGGACGCGATATCTCGGAGAAACGCCGAGAACGGGCCGAACTCGAAGCCGTACGCGATCATGCGCTTGCGGCGAACCGTGCCAAGTCGCGTTTTCTTGCGGCCATGAGCCACGAAATCCGCACGCCGATGAACGGCATCTTAGGCATGACGAGCCTGCTCGGCGACACCAAGCTCTCTCACGAGCAAAAGACTTATGCAGACGCGATCGACGTATCCGCCAAGATGCTGCTGACGATCATCGATGAAATTCTGGATTTGTCTAAAATAGAAGCCGGCAAGCTCGACATCCACGTCACGTCCTTCTCGATCGAAGACTGCGTGCAAAGCGTGGTCGAGCTCCTGGCGCCACGAGCCGCGGAGAAAGGTCTTGAGCTGGTTTGGCGGACCGACGCGACGGTCCCGCGCCTGGTCCAGGGAGACGAAACCCGCGTTCGCCAGATCGTGTTCAATCTGGTTGGCAATGCCATCAAGTTCACAGATGCGGGTGGTGTGATCGTCACTCTTGAGAGGGACGCGCTTCAAACTGATGGCAATGAGGCGGCGAGAGAGATTGTAATTCGGGTCGCTGATACGGGCATCGGAATCAAACCTGACGAGCTGAACGATCTCTTTGGCGAATTCGAGCAGGCGGGCGAACTCCTGCGTCACAAGCGGGGTGGCACGGGGCTCGGCCTCGCTATCGCGCGCCGGCTGGCGCAGGCGATGAGCGGGGATATCGAGGTTACGAGCGAGCCGGAGCGGGGATCGCTGTTCTCTGCGCGATTACCGCTCAAAGTGATGAGTAGCGCTCGGACGGCAGTTCCGGCGGAGGATGAGCGCAAGCGCATCCTGCTCGCCCTGAACCGGCCGCTCGAATGCCGGGTGCTGGCCGAAAGCATCGAGGCGCTCGGGGCGACTGCCCTGCCGCTGTCGAGCATAAGCAAAACAGGTTTGTGGTCGTCACACGTGGACGCCGTGCTGGTGGACAGTGGTGTGGGTGCACGAGCAGCCGGCGAGCTGCTGACACAGGTGCGAGCCACGTCTCAGGCGCACGTCAGAGGCATCGTGCTGATCGACACGGCGGGCCGAACGGGCCTCAACGCATTTCGAGCCGGCGGTTTCAATGCCTATCTGGTCAGGCCGGTCCGCCCCGCGTCGCTTGCTCGCCAGCTTGGCTTGCGACCTGGCCATCAGCCCCGGGCCGCGGCCCCCCTCACGACGGGCACGACCGCCAAGGGCGTCGGTTCACACACGATCCTGTTGGTTGAGGACAATGACATCAACGCCCTCCTGGCGCGCCGAATGAGCGAGCGCGCCGGCTGCGAGGTGGTGCATGCTCGGAACGGCAAAGATGCCCTCGAGCACTGCCGGTGCAGCCTGTTTGATGCCGAGGCCGCGATCGATCTCATTCTCATGGACATTCACATGCCGGGCATGGATGGCTTCGAGACCGCGAATCGCATCAAAGACTTATTTGCTGCATCTGAAGTCCCAACGCCGCCGATCGTGGCCCTGACCGCCAATGCGTTCCCGGAAGATCGAAAACGGTGCCTCGATGCCGGGTTTGAAGATTTTCTAGCGAAGCCTTTCGATCGGGTGGGGCTCGAAGGCATCCTCGAGAAATGGTGTCGCACCACGCGTGTCGATCGCGATGGCGCCATTTCGGAAGACGCAGCCTAGCTCCGGGTGTTCAGCCGCTCCAAAGTGTGACCCAGCCGGCACACGTCACACCCTATCGTGCGGCACCGCGCCTGCTCGTATTGGCACTAATGCGGCGAATCAGTCTTCATCCAAGCACCTTCCTTGTCCATGCATTCGGGGCCCGGCGCTCCTGTCCAGCGTTCGCAAAATCACAACGAATCCAACAGGAGCCAATTATGCTCAAGATGTCGAAAGTGCTCGCTGCGAGCATGTTGCTGGCGGCAGGCGTAACCAGTGTTCAAGCAGACGGAATGTCCAAAGGGTATGGCAAATCTGCCGGCCCCGCGAGCTACGGTTGCGATGCCAGCAAATTCGGTGGCGGCTTCGTCGGCATCCACGGCGCCACGGGCAGCCTGACCTCAACCCTCACCGATCGTGAGTTCGTCTCCTGGGGCGGGTCCACCGAACGCACCGAAGACGGCTACGCGTTCGGCGCGCAAATCGGTTACAACTGGGCGAAGAGCAGCACGGTATTCGGCATCGAAGCCGATATCTCGTGGGCCGACTTCGACAGCCGGGAAACGATCAGCGGGGTGACAATCAACCGCGAGATGGACTGGCTATCGAGCATCCGCACCAAGTCGGGTCTCGCCATCAATGACCTGTTCATCTACGTCACGGGCGGTGTGGCTTTCGCCAACATGAACACCCGTACCGACGACGTGGTCTTGTTCGATCGCACGACGCGGATCGACGAGACACGATTCGGATGGGTCGCGGGCGTGGGCACTGAGTATGCCTGGTCAGATCGGGTCCGGATCACCGGCGATATTCTCTATTACGATCTCGGCACCGAGCATGCGAACGGTCGCGCATTCTTCGATACGATTCCATTCCGGTTCGATGACCACAACTCGCTCTGGGTGTCGCGCATCGGTCTCAACTTCAGCCTTGGCGACCGTTCAGCCGCCTACGAGCCGATGAAGTAAGCGACCATCTCATCCTTCTGAAAGAAAGGGCCGTTTCGACGGCCCTTTTTTTTATGACGATGACGCCTTTGACGCAAGACGCCGCGATCCTCGTTCTCGCTCAGAACAGGTGGACCGCATGCGGGAAGAAAAAGCCGATTGTTGTAAAACCAAGGCCCAGCATGGCCAGCAATCCCGCCCCCCACAGGGTGAGCGCAACTTCCGTGATCAGGTAGACGGACGCCAGCACGATACCGATTTGGAACGCGGCTGAGGCCACCTCATAGTGGTGATATTTCTCGGCATGGAGATCCCGCTTTTTGCCGGCCTCGATCGCGCGCTCCTGCAGCTCTCTACGCCCCTCGCCTCCCGTCGGCTTGGGCTCGCTCTGATAGCGGGCGATGTCCTCTTTCCATGAGGCGACGCGTTTCTGCAGGATTTCCTTCGTTGCTGGATCCGTCGCCAGTTGGAGGTCGATCTCCATCTGCTGGGTTGCCGTGTTCAGGGTCGTCTGGCGGATCGTTTTGGCTTGATAGAAAGCCCAGAGGTTGGACGCTTCGACATTGCTGGCGATCGAGTTGGTCTGAGCCCCCTTGGCAAACGTTTCGGCAATGGCCAAAAAGAGGGCCAGAATCGAAATCAGAATGGCAATCATCTTGTTGCCGCTCTCGGCCCCGTGGCCGCCTCCATGTCCGTGTGCCAAGTCAGGCTCCCTCTGTGATCAATTGGACGTGTAGCTGGTGTTAATTGGCCGCCATGGCAGCAGTGGGCGTGACCATTCAGACCACGCGCACGTCGAGGTCGCCCAGGCCATCGACATGGCCCTTCAGCCGGTCGCCCCGGACGATGGCGCCGACCCCCGATGGCGTGCCCGTCATAATGAGATCGCCCGCCTTGAGATCGAACAGCGTCGAGATGTAGGCGATCTGCCCGGGAATATCCCAGATCATCTGGTTCAAGTCGCCGGTCTGCTTGCGCTCACCGTTCACATCGAGCCAGATGGCGC
>JBKJYG010000521.1:0-4082 GCA_046715905.1 Hyphomicrobiaceae bacterium
GAGGCCAGAGTGTGCTATTCTTTGTGCGCCTTCAAGTAGGCCTTGGCCGGACCCGGATCGATCACCGGGTAGACCTCGAAGGTCGCGGGGATGATCTCGGCCCACTCATTCAAAATGCGATGCAGCATTTCGTTGTCGGCGACATCGAGCAGCGCAATGGCGCCGCGTCCGGTGCGGGCCCACACGCCCTTGCACAGCCCTTGCTCCTGCAAAGGCGCCAGCCACGTCCAGTAGGCTTGGCGGCGGGGCGTGGCGTCGGAGGGTTTCTCCGGCCGCGGCGTCGAAATGACCATGAACAGCATTGGAGTGTCCTTTCCAGCAGGCGAAGCCACGCGCGTCGTCGTTGTCAAGGCTTCAGCCCGCGCTGGGCCAGATTGCGCATCAGCGCGCCGATGCCGAAGGTCCACGCCGGGGCCGTGTCCGACAGCGTCATGCGATTGACCAGCGCTCCGAGATCGGGTGACGAGATGGTGACGATATCGCCCACCTTATGGGTGAACCCCATGCCCGCCTCGCCGCGATCCTGGGTTGGCGCGAACATGGTGCCCAAATAAAGCACCGCGCCGTCGGGATACTGGTGCGTGCGGCCGATCATCTCGGCGACGAGATCCGCCGGATCGCGTGCAATTTCCGTCATCGACGAGCGGCCGGTCATGCGGAAGCCTTCGCCGCCCTCGACCGCGAGATCCACATCGAGGCGGCGGATACTGTCCAAATTGAAGCCGTGGTCAAAAAAGCGGATGAAAGGGCCAACGCAGGCCGACGCATTGTTGTCCTTGGCCTTGGACAGCAGCAGTGCCGAGCGGCCCTCGAAGTCGCGCAGATTGACGTCGTTGCCGAGCATGGCGCCGATGATTCTGCCGGTCGATTGCACGGCCAGCACCACCTCTGGTTCGGGGTTGTTCCACGTCGAGCGGGGATGCAGCCCCGCGTCCATGCCGTGGCCGACGGCCGACATCGGCTGCGCCTTGGTAAAAATCTCGGCATCCTCGCCGATGCCGACCTCGAGGTACTGCGACCAGGCGCCGGCTGCGATCAGCGACTGCTTCAATGCGAGCGCCTGACTCGAGCCCGGCTTCAGCGCGCGTAGGTCGCCGCCGAGCTGGCGTTCGACCACGGCGCGGATGGCGGCGGCTTTCTCGGGCGCGCCCTTGGCTTGCTCCTCAATGACGCGCTCGACCATCGAGCGGGCGAAGGTCACGCCGGCCGCCTTGATCGCCTGCAAATCGATCGGGGCCAGCAGCCATGGTTTTGTCGGATCGCGCGTTGCTTCCGGCGTGTTTGCGAGAATGGCCTCGAGCGATCCAAGCGGGGCCCCCTCGGCCTTTCGGATCAGCGATGCGGGATCGTCGGCTTCGCACAGGCTGCTCATGGTCGCCGCATGCGCCGAGAGGTCGAGCACATCGTTGCCGCGCACAGCCACCACAGAGGGACCCTCGAGCTCGGGCCGCCACACGCGGCCGCCAAGTGCAGCAGCAGTCGCATCCACCGGCAGGGTGGCGCTGGCGGTCATGAATTGGCGCATCGGATCAACTCCTGTGGCTCGGCGCTAGGGCGCTGGGCGCGTATCGGGTGCTGCGCCCGGCTTGATGTCTTGCGAGGTCAGGTAGACCATGAGACCGACCGCCAGCGTCGCGGCTATGGAGGCGAATATCCACTGATAGGCGATCGGCGCATAGCCCGAACCGGCGGCATTGGGCGGAAACATGCCGGCGATGAGACCTGTCGCAATCGGCATCAAGGCGCAACCCCCGAGCTGAGCCATGTTGGCGGTGGTGGCGCCGCGACCGGCGAGCGGCTCGGGATAAAACGAACGCGTATGCGCCACCAACGTGACGCCATAGGCCGAGAGCGCGGATAATCCGACGAGGAGCCCGATTGCCGTGGACGTGGCGGGAAGCGGCTCGGCCGCCAGCGCCATCAAGGCCACGATCGTGACCGATGCGCCGGCAACACAAACCCACTTGCGCGTATCGAACACGCGGTCGAGGGGACCGTAGACGAGCACGCCCAGCGTTTGCCCTGCCGCCATCAGAATGAGCACGTTGCCCCGCGCCACGGGTCCAAGACCATGCACGTCATGCAGGTAGGGGCCAGCCCATAGGCCCATGATGGTCGCCATGACAGCGTAGGCGATGGCCTGCAGCGCCAGCACGCGCCCCAAGCCGGGGAGCTGGATGACCGTGATGAAACCGCGCAACGCCGCCACCAAACTCTCTCGTTGCCGGGGTGAGGCGGGCCGGCCCGGTGGGTCGTCGCGCACGAAGAGAAGGAAGAGCAGGCCGACCAGGGCCGAAACGCCGGCCATGACGATGAAGACCACGCGCCAGCCGATCGCTTCCGACGCCAGGGCGAGCGGCGTTCCCGCGGCGACGACGCCCAGCATGCTGGAGGCGAAGACCCAGCTCAGCGCCGTGCTCCAGTGCTGGCGCGGGTACCATCGCGAAATGAGGAATATCGTCGAAATGAAGCTGCCGCCATGGCCCAGGCCCAGCAGCAGGCGTGCTGCAGCCAATCCGCTGCCGGTGCTGATGACAGCGTGCAGCAGCGCTCCGGCGACGGCAAAGATCGTGAGCATGACCACGGTCGCGCGGGCGCCGATGCGATCGAACAGAAGGCCGACCGGCACCTGGATCACGAGCAGGGCGATGAAGAAGCACGCGTTGGCAAAGCCCAGAATCGCGGGCGTGAGGCTGAGATCGCGAATCAGCTCGGGCGCGATGACCGTGGTCGCCGAGCGATAGAATTGAGACAGGCTCGTCGTGGCCGTCAGCATCAGGACGAGCAGGCCGGCGGCGCGGGCGGGTAGGGACGTTGGCAAGGCAGGCTCCGGATGTGGCCAACGGCATGTGGACGGAGCTGGCGGATAAGCGCAATCATATTATGAGGGAGCGTCGAGCTGATCCAGGCCTTCGTCCCGTGGCCTCTGTTTCCTTGGATAAGACAGCGGCTGCGCTTGCAGGTTCAGGCGGTCTCGCCTAATCGAAAACAAGGCTTGAACAAGGGTGCTTGATCCCAACCAACACCTGTTGGCAATCGGCGGTGCACACATGAGCGGGGGTCGTGACGGCAATCCGGCAACGCAGAGCTGGGACGACGTTTACTTCACCGCTCGCGATGGTCTGCGCCTGCATGCCCGCCATTATCGCCAGCCGGCCGGGTTGCCGACTCGGCGACCCGCACTTTGCTTGCCGGGCCTGACGCGCAACGCGAGCGATTTTCATGCGTTAGCGCAGCACCTGTCGCATCCAGACAATCCGTCGGCGCGTGCCGTGTGGGCCTTCGATTATCGCGGCCGCGGTCGATCAGCGTCCGATCCCTCGTGGCGCAATTATTCCCTGCCCGTCGAATTGCAGGATGTACTCGATCTCATGGTGGTGGCCGGCCTCCACGACACAGCCGTGATCGGGACGTCACGCGGCGGACTGGTGGCCATGATGATGGCGGCGTTCCGGCCAGCGAGCCTGGGCGCCGTGGTGCTGAATGACATCGGGCCCGTGCTCGAGCGCGAAGGCTTGTTGCGCATCGTGGCGTATGTCGGTCGGGTGCCGCTTCCCGCCTCATGGGCCGAGGCGACAACCCTGGTGCGGGACATCAATGCGCGCCAGTTCCCAGCTATTCCCGCGCACCAATGGGAAGACATCGCGCGGCAGTCGTTCCTCGACGATCACGGGCGGCCGATGCAGGCCTATGATCAGAATCTGGCCAAGGCCATGTCGATCGCCAGCGGGCCGCTGCCGGAGCTTTGGCCGCAATTCGAGGCCTTGCGCCGATTTCCGACCCTCGTCATTCGCGGAGAGTTCTCGGATATCCTGAGCGAGGCGACGCTGGCCGAGATGCGGTTGCGGCACGGCCGTTTGGCGACGTTGACCGTCAAGGGGCAGGGACATGCCCCTTTGTTGCGCGATCGACCCACATTGGCCGCGATCAGCAGCTTCCTTGCGCAATCGGATCGGGCGGTCGATCCCCCCAGCGGTAACGAAGCGGTGCGGCGCCAATAAGCGCTGCCGACCGGGGCAGAGCAGCCTCCACCCGTGCCGCCACGCAGCCAGGATCAGCCGTCCACCTGGCGGAACGATCAG
>JBKJYG010000522.1:0-3743 GCA_046715905.1 Hyphomicrobiaceae bacterium
TCGTCAATCTTGCTACCGATCAGGGCCTTGGCGGCGTCGGCCACCAGCAGAGGCCGTGCTGCGACGGCGCCGAGCGACAGACGCGCGGCCGTGCACGTCCCGGAGCCGTCGAGTGTCAGACTTACGCCACAGCCGACAACCGCGATGTCCATCTCGGTCCGGGGAATGAACCGGAGGTAGGCATCACCCGATTTGGCCGGACGCGCCGGCATCAAGAACGAGGCGATGATCTCGCCTTTGGTCAGCGCCAGCTTGCGCGGCGCCAGCATGATATCCTCGACCTTCAACTCGCGACGACCGTTCGGGCCCACGATGCTGGCCACCGCACCGCCCGCGATCAGGGCCGGAACGCTGTCGGCGGCGGGAGAACCGTTGCACAAGTTGCCGCCCAGCGTGGCTCGGCCTTGAACCTGGGTTGATCCGATCAGATTGGCGGCTTCGACCAGACCCGGCCAGGCTGCCTTGAGCTTGGCATGTTCCTTCAGCTCAGCACCTGTGACGGCTGCGCCGATCCGGAAGCCGCCCGCTTCCTCTTTGATCGTTCGCGTCTCAACAATCTTCTTGATGTCGACGATCAGCGCCGGGCTCAGCACTTCAGACCGCATCTGCACGAGAAGGTCTGTGCCGCCGGCGAGAACGCGCGCATCGCCGCTCGCGCCAGCCAACAGCTTTGCCGCCGCCTCGAGCGTGTCTGGGGACTCGTATTGCATACCTAGTTGCCTCTTGCGTTGGTTCGCTGAGATGCTTGAAGGGGAGACGTACGACTAAAGATGACACAGCCCAAACGCAAGGCCAACTTGCCGCGGAAGCCCACGACACGTCGGTCGAGGCTCGTTTCCGCTCGTTTCGAGCTGCGTTCCGTGCAACGAAGACGTCGAGGCTGTCAGGGCCCTGCCACCCTCGAGCGCGTCCATTCGAGAGCTTGGCGGCAGACCATGATACGTCAGAAATCGTCACCTGGACGATTTTTCGAAGATTTTAGCATCGGTCACGTGATCCGCCATGCCACCCCCCGCACCATGACGGTCGGGGATGTGGCCCTCTACCAATCTCTCTATGGGGGCCGGTTTGCGCTCCAGTCGGCTGAAACCTTCGCGCGTCAGGCCGGCTATCCCGCGGCGCCCCTCGACGATCTTCTCGTGTTCCACACCGTCTTTGGCAAGACGGTGCCGGATATCTCGCTGAATGCGATTGCCAACCTGGGGTACGCCAACTGCCGGTTTGTGAAAGCCGTCTATGCCGGAGAGACTTTGCACGCCCGCTCCGAAATCATTGGCCTGCGCGAGAACGCCAATCGAGAGTCGGGCGTGGTTTATGTGCGCACGACAGGCTTCAATCAGTCGGACGAGGCCGTGCTCGAGTTCGTCCGCTGGGTCATGGTGCGGAAGCGGGACGCATCGTCGCCGGGTTCCCCGCCCGTCGTTCCTGCTCCGGCGACGCGCGTCTCCCCTGAGCAGCTCGGTCTAGCGGTCCCCGCGATCGATCAATCGCGCTGGGATTGTACCCTGTCCGGCTCGAGCGATCTGTGGGACGACTATGCCGTGGGAGAGAAGATCGACCATCGCGAGGGCGTCACCGTCGAGGAAGCCGAGCACCAGATGGCGACCCGCCTCTACCAGAATACGGCGCGGGTGCATTTCAATGAGCATACCGAGCGGGAAAGCCGGTTCGGACGACGGCTTATCTACGGCGGCGTTATCATCTCCCTTGCGCGAGCCTTGAGCTTCAACGGCTTGGGCAACGCCTTCCACATCGCGGCCATCAATGGCGGAAAGCATCTCGCACCAGCCTTTGCGGGCGACACCATCTACGCCTGGTCGGAAGTCTTGGACCGTGCCGAAATTCCTCAGCGCAGCGACATCGGCGCCCTGCGCCTCCGCACGTTCGCGACCAAGAATTTGGATTGCTCCGGTTTCCCAGGGTCGGGTGAGGACCGCGCCGGCGTCATCCTAGAGTTGGATTACTGGGTCGCCATGCCTCGATAGGACTCGGCGGGTGCAGGTCGATCGTGACCGCAACGGGGCGCCTTTCAGAGGGCTGCCAAAACTTTTCATCAACATGTCTGCGACCAAGTAGCTTCAGGTGCCAATTGCCGCTCATGTCCGGGGGCGCTAAGACAGCGTGTTTGCTCACATGTGGAACGAACCCGATGGCGAAAGCCCCCTCACCCAATGCCCAAGGCCGCCCCCGGCCGCTCTCGCCCCATCTTCAGATTTATACGCCGCACATCAATATGATCATGTCGATCCTGCACCGGATCACGGGTGTGGCGTTGTACGTCGGGACACTCCTGTTGGCGGCCTGGCTCACCGCGGCGGCGGCTGGCCCCGAGCAATTCAGCCTGGTTAACGGGCTGCTTGGCTCGTGGCCGGGCAAGATCGTTCTGCTTGGATACACCTGGGCCTTGATGCATCACATGCTGGGGGGTGTTCGTCATCTCGTCTGGGATACGGGTCGCGCATTCACTTTGCGGTCGGTCGACGCTCTGTGCTGGATGACCATCATCGGCTCCCTGGCTCTGACCGTTGCCATTTGGGCCGTGGGGCTTGGGCTCTTTGACCTGCGCGGAGGCAATTGATGACAGACCACCTGCATCCGACGCCGTCACCCACGCAAGCCAAGATCCGCACCCCGCTCGCCCGCGTCCGCGGGTTGGGTGCTGCCAGGGAGGGAGCAGACCATTTTTGGCGCCAGCGGCTCACCGCCGTCTCAAACCTCGTGCTGGTCATCGTGCTCACGGGTGTAATGGTAAGGCTCGCTGGAGCCGACTACACCACGGTCACGGCGACGTTGCGCCACCCAGCGGTGTCGCTGCTGTTGCTCCTTTTTATTCTGTCGGGCACCTATCACATGCGATTAGGCATGCAGACAATTATCGAAGATTATCAGTCGTCCGATGGTAAGAAGGTCATCCTGGTGATGCTCAACACGTTCTTTGCAATCGCGGTCGCGTTGGCTTCGGTCCTTGCTGTTCTCAAACTTTCGTTCGGGGCCTGAAGCGATGGACCACAGCAGTTTGAAGGGCAACGGCGTTGCTCAACCAGCCGTGAACGGCCGGGCCTATTCGATGACCGATCACACCTATGACGTCGTGGTCGTCGGCGCCGGCGGTGCCGGCTTGCGTGCGACGCTGGGGTGCGCCGAGGCGGGGCTCAGAACGGCCTGCATCACGAAAGTTTTTCCGACCCGATCGCATACCGTGGCCGCTCAAGGCGGCGTCGCCGCAGCGCTCGGCAACATGGGCCGCGACGACTGGCGCTGGCACATGTACGACACCGTCAAAGGCGCCGATTGGCTCGGCGACCAGGATGCCATCGAGTATCTCTGCCGCAACGCCCCCCAATCCGTTTATGAGATGGAGCACTACGGCGTCCCCTTCTCTCGGACGGAGGACGGACGCATCTATCAACGCCCGTTCGGGGGCATGACGACCGAATACGGCGAGGGCCCTCCCGCCCAGCGCACGTGCGCTGCCGCCGATCGTACCGGGCACGCCATGCTGCACACGCTCTATGGCCAGTCCCTGAAGCATTCGGCCGAGTTCTTCATCGAATACTTCGCCATCGACCTGATCATGGATCAGGACGGCGTCTGCCGCGGCGTCGTCGCGCTCAGCCTGCAGGACGGGACGATGCATCGGTTCCGCGCCAAGAAGACGATTCTGGCGACGGGCGGCTACGGCCGGACCTACTTTTCCTGCACGTCGGCCCACACCTGCACCGGCGACGGCAACGCTATGGTTC
>JBKJYG010000523.1:0-3090 GCA_046715905.1 Hyphomicrobiaceae bacterium
CGCCCTGCGCGCCGTGGCCGACGATCACGCCGCGGCGCAATCGGTCGGCATCCCCCTCAACACCATCTGGCTGATCGTCTGGACGGTGTCGGGCCTGGTGGCGCTCGCCGCCGGCATGATCTGGGGCGCCAAGCTCGGCGTGCAGTTCTCGCTGTCCCTGGTTGCCTTGAAGGCGCTGCCCGTTTTGATCCTTGGCGGTTTTACGTCGATTCCCGGAGCGATCGTGGGCGGGCTCATTATCGGCGCGGGTGAAAAGCTGGCCGAAGTGTTTCTCGGCCCGCCATTGATCAAGATGTTCGACCTGGCCGGCGGCGGCATCGAGAACTGGTTCGCCTACGTCCTGGCGCTGCTCGTGCTGCTGGTTCGACCTCAGGGACTGTTCGGCGAAAAACTGATCGAGCGGATCTGAAAGGCCAAGACATCGTGCTCTACCGCGAAACCGGCCAGTTCAAGACGACGTATGCCGCCGATCAGGCCATCTTCCCGGTGCGGCAAGATCGCGTGTTCGTGTGGGCCTTGATCGCGGCGGCGTTTCTGTTGGTGCCGCTGGTGGCGACGCCCTACCTCTACACCGAGGTGCTGATTCCGACGCTGATCCTGTCGATCGCGGCAATCGGCCTCAATCTCCTTACGGGGTACTGTGGTCAGGTTTCGCTCGGCACGGGCGCGTTCATGGCGATGGGAGCCTACGGCGCGTACAATTTCTGGCTGCGCGTGCCCTATGCCGACGATCTCGTCATCGCGGTGCTGCTCGGCGGCGTGACGGCCGCCGTATTTGGTCTGGTGTTCGGCTTGCCCTCGCTCCGGATCAAGGGATTCTACCTGGCGGTGGCGACATTAGCCGCGCAATTCTTCACCGACTGGGCAACGGCGCGCGTCAAGTGGATCACCAACTATATCCCATCCGGGTCGGTGTCGGTCTCGCAGCTCAAGGCGTTTGGCATCCCCATCGAAAGTCCGCGCGCCAAATATTTCGTCGTCCTCGTGTTCGTCATCATCGTGGCACTCGTCGCCAAGAACATCGTCCGGGGCCGCATCGGACGCATGTGGATGGCCATTCGCGACATGGATATCGCCGCCGAGATCATGGGGATCCGCCCGCTGCAAGCCAAGCTGTCGGCGTTTGCGATCTCGTCGTTCTTCATCGGTGTGTCGGGGGCGTTGTTCGCGTTCCTGCGGCTGGGCGCCTGGGAACCCCTGGCGTTCGACATCAATCGCTCGTTCCAGGTGCTTTTCATGATCATAATCGGCGGGCTGGGTTCTATCCTGGGCTCGTTTTTGGGTGCGTTCTTTATCGTTCTGATGCCGATTTTCCTCAATCAACTGCCGACCATGCTCGGAATCAGCCTGTCGACAGCCACGATTTCGCATATCGAGCTGATGGTCTTTGGCGCACTTATCGTATTCGTTCTCATTGTCGAGCCGCACGGGTTTGCGCGGCTCTGGTCGATCGTGAAGGAGAAGCTGCGATTGTGGCCGTTCCCTCACTGAGGCGCGCGACATACTCAACCCGATCGGTAACAAGGCCGGGTATCGGAAAGAACGAGAAGCGCCGCTCCAAAGTTACGGCCGAGCGGCATCAAAGGGAGAAAGAAACGATGAGAAACGGTCTTGCGTTTGCGATTGCTGCACTGGGTTCGACCCTGATCGCCGCGCCGGCGGTGGCGCAGGGGCCGAACGAGCAGTTTGTCCCGCTGCTGGTCTATCGCACGGGCACGTACGCGCCCAATGGCGTCCCGTTCGCCAACGGCGCCGCGGACTACCTCACGTTGATGAACGAGCGGGATGGGGGCGTTAACGGCGTCAAGATCATCTTCGAGGAATGCGAGACCGGCTACGCAACAGACCGAGGCGTGGAATGTTTCGAGCGTCTCAAAGGCAAAGGCCCGACCGGAGCGGGCTGGGTGATGCCGCTATCGACGGGCATCACGCATGCTCTGACGGAAAAAGCGCCCGAGAATAAAATTCCCCTGCTGACGACCGGCTACGGCCGCTCGGAAAGCCGCGACGGCGCCGTGTTCAACTGGAACTTCCCGCTGCTCGGGACCTACTGGACGGCCGCCGACATCATCATGCAGCACATCGCCAAGAAGGAAGGCGGGTGGGACAAGGTCAAGGGCAAGAAGGTGGCGCTCGTCTACCACGACAGCCCCTACGGCAAAGAGCCGATCGCGCTGCTGCAAAAGCGCGCCGCATTGAACGGGTTCGAGCTGGTGCTGCTACCCGTCACGCATCCCGGCGTGGAGCAAAAGGCGACGTGGCTGCAGGTCCGTCAGGGCCGTTTCGATTACGTGCTGCTCTGGGGCTGGGGCGTCATGAACTCCACCGCGATCAAGGAAGCGGCGGCGGTGGGCTACCCGCGCGAAAAGATGTACGGCGTGTGGTGGTCGGGTGCGGAGCCTGACGTGCGTCCGGCGGAAGATGGCGCGAAAGGCTATAACGCGCTGATGCTGCAACACACGGCGGGTGAGTTCAAGATTCACGCCGACATCAAAAAGCACGTCTATGGGAAATCCAAGGGCGCGGGCAAGGTCGAGGACGTCAAAGAAGTGCTCTACGTTCGCGGCCTCATCAACGGCATGCTGGGCATCGAGGCTTTCCGCACGGCTCAGGGCAAGTTCGGCAACAAGCCGCTGAGGGGCGAGGACATACGATGGGGCTTTGAAAACCTGAACCTCACAGCGGAACGCATCAAGGAGATGGGCTTTGAAGGTGTCATCCGGCCGTTCAAGGTCTCATGCCAGGATCATGAGGGTGCGCGCACGGCTCAGATCCACACCTGGGACGGCAAAGCCTGGAAGGTTTCGTCGGACGTGTATGAGGGTGATGCAAGTGTCCTTGATCCGCTGATCAAGGAGACGGCCGCTAAATACGCGGCGGAGAAGAAAACCGAGCCGAAGTGCCTCTGATGGCGGTTGCAGCCTTGTCAGGTCCGGACACGAAGACGGCGGCCTTGCCGCCCTCTTCACCGAGTGCGGCAGCGTCCGCGGCAGCATCGCCGATCCTGGCGGTCAACAATATCGAGGTGATCTACGGCCACGTTATCCTGGTGCTGAAAGGCGTGTCGCTGGCGGTGCAGAAGGGTAGCAT
>JBKJYG010000524.1:0-7391 GCA_046715905.1 Hyphomicrobiaceae bacterium
TCGCCGTGCGAGGCGTAGGCGCAGGCCAGGATGTCGGGCTGGCCGGTCCGGGTCGGCATTCCGGTCGAGGGCCCGCCACGCTGAATATTGAACAGCACGATGGGGATCTCGGCGAAGTAGGCGAGTCCCAAAAACTCGCTCATCAGCGAGATGCCGGGCCCCGATGTCGCCGTGAACGAGCGGGCGCCGTTCCATCCGCCGCCGATGGCGATGCCGATCGCGGCCAGCTCATCCTCGGCCTGCATGATGCCGTAGAGGCGCTTGCCCTCCTTGGTCACGCGCAGGCGGCGCGCGTATTTTTCAAAGCCTTCAGCGAGCGACGTCGAAGGCGTTATCGGATACCAGGCGCACACCGTGGCCCCGGCGTAGACGGCGGCCAGTCCGCCCGCTTCGTTGCCGGTGACCATGATCTTGCCCTTGGCCCCCTCGGCGTGGCGGACCTTGATCGGCAACGGGCAGCTCCAAGTCTCATGCGCGTGCTGGCGGCCAAGCTCGACGGCGTCCATGTTGGCGGCGACGAGCTTTTCCTTGCCCTTCAACTGGTCGGCGACAGACGCTTCGATGACCTTTACGTCCATATCGAGGAGCGCTGAAAGGGCACCGATATAGACCATGTTCTTGAACAGCTGTCGTTGCCGGACGTCGGACCACTTCTTGGCGCAAATCTCGGCGATCGGAATACCCAGGATGGTGATGTCGGTGCGGCCCCAGAGGCGCGGCATCGAGTTGTCATAGAGCAACCAGCCGCCCGGAACGACCTCGGCCGCATCCTCGCGATAGGTTTGCGGGTTCATGGCCACCATGAGGTCAATGCCGTCGCGGCGGGCCAGGTATCCGGCCTCGGAGACGCGGACCTCGTACCAGGTCGGCAGGCCCTGAATGTTGGATGGGAAAATGTTCTTGGCCGAGACGGGGATGCCCATGCGGAACAGGGTCTTGGCAAATATCGTGTTGGCGCTGGCGCTGCCCGATCCGTTGACGGTGGCAAACTTGATGACAAAGTCGTTGATGCCGCTCATCGGAGCCAGCCCCTTCTCTAGCGAATGTAGGCGGAGTGGTGCGCGAGATTCGCCGGGGCGACCTGAGCTTCCACATACATGAACTTCTGCATATCCCAGGCGCCGGTTGGGCAACGCTCGGCGCACAGGCCACAATGCAGGCAAACGTCCTCATCCTTGGCCATGATGCGACCGGTTTTCAGGGCTGATGAGATATAGAGGTCTTGCGAGAGGTTGAGCGCGGGCACGCGCAAATGCTGGCGGAGCTGGGGCTCGGGCTCGTTCTCGGTGAAATTGATGCAATCGACGGGGCAGATGTCCATGCAAGCGTCGCATTCGATGCATAAGCTGGCCGTGAACACCGTCTGCACATCGCAATTCAAGCAGCGCTCGACCTCTTTGGCCGCCAACTTGTCGTCGTACCCCAGCTCCACTTCAAGCTTGAGGTTGCGGATCGACGTCTGCAGTTCGGCATGAGGCACCGGTATGCGTTCGATGCCGTCGTAATCGTTTGAATAGGACCACTCGTGGATGCCCATCTTTTGCGATATCAGCGTATGGCCGGGCTTGGGTCGCTCGGTGATCGGGCGATCATTGCAAAAGCCATCGATCGAAATGGCGGCCTGATGACCATGCGCCACGGCCCAGATGATGTTTTCGGGGCCCCACGCGGCGTCGCCGCCGAAGAACACGCCCGGTCGCGACGACATCATCGTGACGCGATCGATCTTCGGCATGCCCCCTTCGCTGAAGTCGAGGCCAATGTCGCGTTCGATCCAGGGGAACGCATTATCCTGGCCGATGGCCATCAGGACATCGTCGCAGGGGATCGTCACGAGTTCGCCGGTGCTCTCAAGCTTGGGTCGGCCCTTGGCATCGAGGCCCGCCTCGCGCATCTTCTCGAACACGACGCCAGTGAGCTTGCCGCCCTCGACGAGAAATTGCTTTGGCGCATGGTTATCGAGGATCGGAATGCCCTCGTGGACGGCGTCTTTGACCTCCCAGTCGGAGGCTTTCATGATGCGCCCGGGGGAGCGGATGGTCACGGTCACGGCCTCGGCGCCCAGGCGCAGCGCGGTACGGCAACAATCCATCGCGGTATTGCCGCCACCGATCACGACCACCCGCCGGCCGATCTTGTCCACATGGCCAAACGCGACCGAGGTCAGAAACTCGATGCCGATGTGAATGTTAGCACTAGCGGCCGAGCGGCCGGGAATGTCGAGATCCTTGCCGCGGGGCGCGCCGGTGCCCACGAAGACGGCGTCAAAGCCCTCGCCGAGCAGCGCCTTCATGCTCTTGATTTCGTGGCCAAAGCGCGTCTCGACGCCAAAATCCGTGATCAGCTCGACCTCTTCGTCCAGCACCGCCTCGGGAAGGCGGAAGGATGGAATGTTGGTTCGCATCAGGCCGCCGCCCTTGGGATCCTTCTCGAACAGGACGCAGGTGTATCCGAGCGGCATGAGATCCCGCGCCACGGTAAGGGACGCCGGTCCCGCGCCAAGCAGCGCGATGCGCTTGCCATTCTTGGCCACCGGAATGGCGGGAAGCAGGCCATGGATGTCGCCTTTGTAGTCGGCGGCGACCCGTTTGAGGCGGCAGATCGCCACCGGCTCGACTGTGAACTTGCTGGGATCCTTGGGATTGAGTTCGTCACTGGTCTGGATCCGGCCTCGCCGGCAGGCCGGCTCGCAAGGGCGGTCGCACACACGGCCCAGGATGCCGGGAAAGACGTTTGATTCCCAATTGAGCATATAAGCGGCGGCGTATCGTCCTCGAGCGATCAGGCGGATGTATTCGGGAACCGGCGTGTGCGTCGGACAGGCCCACTGGCAATCGACCACCTTGTGGAAGAATTTGGGATTGCTGATGTCCGTGGGCGTCATTCCGGGTCGCGCCCGCGTCGCGATCTCACTCGCCTGCATTCGATTCCAGTCCCTAGATGACTTTTTGGCCGGGCGCAGTCTACTCGATGGACGTCGTTTGTCCCAAACTCCGTCGATCGAACCGGTGCATGAGTCCTCAATCCGGATTGCGCGCCTTGCGTTTTGATGGCGGCAGTCTCTTAAGGTTTTTTTGACAGCCACGCAATTGCGCGGTGCCTGAATAGGGATGTTTGAGCTGACCGGGTCGTAAACAAGGCCGCAATCCCATTTTTAGACCGCTGCGGGCAAGCTGCGCCATCGCGGCGTGTTGCAGTCGCGCACCTTCGGCCATAGATCTTCGGCCATGGCGACCCTGACCCAAACGCTGGCCAATCCGACGCGATTCATGGCCTTGTCGAGCCGGATCTTGCCTGCGGTCGGCGTTCTGGCGGTCGCCGTGCTGGCTGTGGGGCTGTGGCTTTCGGCAAATGCTCCGCCCGACTATCAGCAAGGCCATTCCGTTAAGATCATGTTCATCCATGTGCCAAGCGCATGGCTGGCTCTGGGATTGTACGTTGTCATTGCCCTGTCCAGCGTCGGATTGCTGGTGTTCCGGCATCCCCTGGCGGATGTGTCGGCGAAGGCCGCGGCTCCCCTGGGCGCTGCGATTACGGCTTTGGCGTTGATCACCGGCGCGATCTGGGGCAAGCCGACCTGGGGCGTCTATTGGGTGTGGGATGCCCGGCTGACGGCGGTCCTGGTGCTATTTTTCCTCTATATCGGGCTGATTGCGCTCAGATCGTCGATCGATGATGAGGCGCTGGCGGCCAAGTTGACCGCCATGCTGGCGATCGTCGGCATCGTCCTGCTTCCGATCATCAAATTCTCCGTTGATTGGTGGACTGTGCTGCACCAGCCCTCGACACGGTTTACGGCCACCCTCGACCCAAGCTTCCGGGTGCCGCTGCTGGTGATGGCGGGAGGTTTCCTGTTGCTGTTTGCCGCCATGCATCTCAAGGCAATGCGCAACGAGGTTCTGCGCCGGCGGGTCAAGGCCCTGACCCAGATGGCCGTGCGGCGCGCGAGTACCTCGGGCGCCTCAGGGCCCGTAACACAGGCAGGTTGAGCCATGGATCTTGGCCCGCATGGGGTTTATGTCATGGCGGCTTACGGCTCCGCGGCGCTGGTGCTCGCCGGCCTGCTGTTCTGGCTGGCGCTGGACGGGCGGCGACAGGCACGGGCCCTCAAGGACCTGGAGCAAGAGGGCATCTGGCGACGTTCGGACGCTCGAAGTGCTCAGCCGGAAGGCCACCCATGACCTCAGGTCCCGCGCCGGGCGCAGCGCCAGATGAGGAAGAAGCCGTGCGCGCGCAAGGTGCCCCGGCCCCCGCGCGGCGGTCGGCATTTGTCCTGCTGCCCGTGATCGGGTTCATGGCGATGGCTGCCCTGTTCGCCTTCTCGCTGCAGAACGACGATCCCTCGAGGCTGCCCTCGGTGTTGATCGGGAAGCCCGCACCGGACGGAGTGCTCGCTCCCGTCGAAGGATTGCTGAGCGGCAGCGAGCCCGTGCCGGGACTGCAGCCGGGGGATCTCGCCAAAGGCCGGCCGAGCGTGGTCAATTTCTGGGCTTCGTGGTGCGCGCCGTGCGTCGCCGAGCATCCCGCGCTGATGCGCTTGGCACAGGACCAGCGGATCAACCTGGTCGGCATCAATCACAAGGATACGCCCGACAACGCGCGCCGCTTTCTGGCGCAGCGCGGTAATCCCTTCACCGCGGTCGGCAGCGATCGGAACGGACGCGCGGCGATCGAATGGGGGGTCTACGCGGTCCCCGAAACGTTTGTCGTCGATGGCGCCGGGCGCATCGTCCTCAAGCACATCGGTGGCATTACGCCCGATGCCCTGGCAACGAAGATCCTCCCCGCCATCGCCGCCGCCGGGTCGACGCCGGCGCGATGAGTTTATACGGCCGGCGGCACGTGCGGGGTGGGCAGCACTCGGGAGGCCAAAAGCAGTACGAGGCTGCCGGTCAGGACGGACGCGAGGGAGCCCACGCCCACGCCGAGGCGTACGGCATTGGTGGTCGCCGCATCGGGGAATGCCAGCGTGCCGAAGAAGAGGCTCATGGTAAAGCCGATGCCGGCGATGATCGACACGCCCCAGACCTGCGCCCAGCTCGACCCGGCCGGTTTTTCACATAGTCCCGATCTGACGGCCGCGTAGACGGCACCCAGGATGCCCGCCTGCTTGCCGACGAACAGCCCCAGCGCAATACCCAGTGGAATCGGCTGCAACAGACTGGCCATGCTCACCCCGGAGAGCGGAATTCCCGCATTGGCAAATCCGAACATGGGCAAAATCGCTAACGCGACCCAGGGCTGAAGGGAGTGCTCAAGCCGCAGCAACGGCGCATCTTTCTCAAGCCGCGTCTGATATGGGATGGCCATGCCGACCAGCACACCCGCGAGCGTGGCGTGCACCCCTGATTTGAGCACGCAAACCCAGATGAAACCGCCGATCACCAGGTACGGCGTCAGCCGCGAAACGTGAAGCCGATTGAGAATCAGCAAGGCTGCAGCGCCTGCCGACGCGAGTGCCAGCGCTGTCATGGACAGGTCGGCCGTGTAAAACACGGCGATAATCAGGATGGCGCCCAGGTCATCAATGATCGCGAGCGCCAGTAGGAAAGTGTTCAGCGAGGTCGGCACGCGCGAGCCGAGCAGAGCCAGCACGCCCAGCGAGAACGCGATGTCGGTGGCCGCGGGTACGGCCCAGCCGCGCAGGCCGTCCGGATTGCCAATATTGATGAGCGCATAGATCAGCGCCGGTACCGCCATGCCCCCGATGGCGCCGATCAGGGGAAGCAGGGCTGAGTTCCGGTCCGACAACGCACCCGTTAGCAGTTCGCGCTTGATCTCCAGGCCGACGAGACAAAAGAAGATCGCCATCAAGCCATCGTTGATCCAAAGCAGCAGGGGCTTGTCGAGGCCGAGCCCTCCGATGCGCACGGAGACAGGGGTATCGAGCAGTGCATCATAGAGGCTCGACAGCGGCGAGTTGGAGATCAGGAGGGCTAGCGCTGCGGCGGCGACGAGCGCCACGCCGCCTGCGGCTTCATGTTTAAGGACGGAGCGCAATTGAACCGATCCGATCATGTCCACGCCCACGGGCGATCAAACCCCATCGGCACATGGGAACCGGTGCATTGCATGCAAGTCTCACCCCAGAGTCGATCCTGGCGCCAAGCTCTACCGCAAGCCTCAGTAGCCCTCCCCGAGCAGCGGAAAGACGCTCGAAAGGCCCGGCCGCATCAGCGGTATCGACGCGGTTATATAGGTGCCATCGAGCTGGCCGAACGAGGTCACGCCCAGCAAGCCGAGACAGCGGCGCACTTCGTCCTCGACAAGCTCCAGCATGCGCACGACGCCCGCCTGTCCGCCGGCAGCCAGCGCCAATCCCTGCATGCGGCCCATGCCGACGGCATTGGCTCCAAGCGCCATCGCCTTGACGACATCCGAGCCGCGCATGAAGCCGCCATCGACGATGATCTCGGCCCGGCCCCCGACGGCGTCCACAATCTCGGGCAGCACTTCGATGCCGCCCTGGCCGTAGTCCAGTTGCCGGCCGCCGTGGTTCGAGACGTAGATCCCCTCGATGCCGTGCTCGAGGGCGATCAGGGCGTCCTCGGCCGTGGCAATACCTTTGAGAATGAGCGGCAGCTTGCACTGGCGCCGGATGCGTTTCACGTCCTCCCAGGTGAAGCGTGCCTGGAACGGATCGCCGGCTCCCTCGCCGCTGGTGCGCCGGGCGGTGGGCTTGTAGCGCTTGGCGATGTCCCGCTCGCGACGGCCGTAATAATCGAGATCGACGGTCAAGCAGATCGCTGTGTAGTTGGCCGCCACGGCCGCAGCGATGCGTTCGTCGACCCACTCCGGGTTTCCACGCACGTAGAGCTGGAACAGCTTCGGATAGTCGGGCGCGGCGGCGGCAACGTCTTCGAGGCCGGGTTTGGCGACGGAACTCAGCATATGCAAAATGCCAAATTCGGCCGCCGCCTTGGTCGGCGCAGTGGCACCCACGGGACAGAGATCCTGCAGCGAGCCGATGGGAGCAAGGATCAGCGGCAGCCGGAGATCAACGCCGAACAGCTTGGTGCGCATCGAGACGTTCGCGACGTCGCGCAGCACACGGGGACGGAACGCCAAGCCATCGAGAGCCGCACGATTGCGCTCGAGCGTGGTCTCGGTGTCGGCGCCCCCCATCAGGTAGTCCCAGGTCTCTTTCGAGAGGGCTTTTTTAGCGGGCTCGACAAATTCATGCAGAACTTCAAACGAGTCTTTCGTCATCCGACCAGCTCCGCGGTTGCTCGGGAGCGATAGAGCAAATGCACAACGGTTACGCAAGGCAGCCTTGGACGGGAGCCTCGCGAGCGGTCGAAAAGGGGCGGCCGGCGAAGCCAACCCCAAGCGGCGCCACAGACAGGTCCGTCGAGACAAGGCCCGCCCCGAATGCTAGGACGGCAGGGGAG
>JBKJYG010000525.1:0-3712 GCA_046715905.1 Hyphomicrobiaceae bacterium
GTCGGCAGCGTCATATGTGTATAAGACACAGGGTCCTTCTGGGGGCCTAGCTTGGTATGGGCGCGCTTCTCCGCCTCCTCTTGCTGCTTCAGGTAGGTGGCCAGCTCTTCCTCGGCAGCAAAGGCCACCCCATAGACGCGCTGCAGCTGCGCATTCCGGCTGTCGCCGCGCCAGTAGGAGCCCGCAAAGCGGACGAGCTTGAACGCGCGCCCGATCGATCCCGTGGAGGTCATGTGAGGACCGCGGCACAAATCCAGCCACTGCCCTTGGGTGTAGATTTTCAGATCTTCGCCAGCGGGAACGGCATCAATAAGCTCGATCTTATAAGTCTCGCCCTTGACGCCGAAGAACGCCTTGGCCTTGTCGCGGCTCCAGACTTCCTTTTTAAAAAATGCATTGCGCCGAATGATTTCGTGCATGCGCTGTTCGATGCGCGGCATGTCCTCCGGCGTGAAGGGCTCGTCCTTGGCGAAATCATAGAAGAAGCCGTGTTCGATCACCGGCCCGATCGTGACCTGCGTACCCGGCCACAGATCCTGCACGGCCTCGGCCAGCACGTGCGCGCAATCGTGCCGGATGAGCTCGAGCGCTTCGGGATCGGTGCGGGACACGAACTTTATGCTCGCAGGGCTCTCGATCGGATCGGCCAGATCGGCCAGACGCCCGTCAAGCACCATGGCCACGGTGCGCTTGGCGAGCGAGGGAGAGATGGATCGGGCGACCTCGAAGCCGGTCGTTCCCGAGGCGATTCTGCGCGCGGCGCCGTCTGGAAAGGTCAGCGTGATTTCGCTCATGAGCCGTCTCCTCTCACTCGCTGCCTACCGTGCAGGTAAGATGTTCAGCGCTCCCGATTTCGGGTCGCGCTGCAATGCCCGCGACCAGCGTGCAAGTCAAGTTAGCGAGGCTCTGACTTGGCGGCGCTCCGGCGGTTAAGGGCCCAAATTGGCCGCTAGCGTTCGAAAAAACCCCTAAAAAGTCGTCTTTACGCCCAATTAGGAACGTGACCCTTCGCGCCTAAGATGCCACAAGTGAGTTCACTCGACTTCATAGCCGATGGGAAGGAATGCAATGTTGGCAGCGTCCACCAGGACAGCCGTTTGGCTGACCGCAGCACTGATCACGGTTGGGTCTGTGGGGGCACAGGCGCAAACCGCTCGCGATTCGGACACGCCCAAGAAGGCCAGCACCAAATCCTCGACCCAGACCGTCGGCAAGGGCCGCAAGCTCGCCATCCAGGTTGACGAGAACAAGCCGGAAGTCATGAACCTGGCTCTCAACAATGCCAAAAATGTCGTGGACTATTACAAAGGCAAGGGCGAAGCGGTGGCGATCGAGATCGTAACGTTCGGTCCGGGCTTGCACATGCTGCGCGAGGACACGAGCCCGGTGAAGCAGCGGATCGCCGAGATGTCGTTGGCCAATCCGTCGATCACGTTCGTCGCCTGCGCCAACACGCAGACGAACCAGGAAAAGGCCGAGCAGAAAAAGATCAGTTTGATCTCGGAAGCCAAAGTGATGCCGTCGGGCGTGGTGCGGCTCATGGAATTGCAGGCCAAAGGATATGCGTACATTCGGCCGTGATCCGACGCCCATGCGAACCTTCGCACCCGCAGTGAGAGGACTTCGATGATGTCCAACATGTTCCGCGTAACTTTGATCATCGGCCTGTCGGCTCTGTCGAACGTCGGCTGGGCCCAAACCAATCCGGCGCCGGCTCCCAACGCGCGCTTCGAGGTCGCCCAAGCGCCGCTGAGGGCCAATCCCAGGGGCGCCGGACGGGCGCCGCTGGCCCGCCAAGGCGCCGAAGCCAAGCGCAAGGATGCGATCAACTCCTGGACGGTGGGACTGGCCGCCGGGCGCACGGAGGGAGCGCCGTTGCAGTTCGCGGCCGAGCTTGCACGCGTGCTCGACGATGGCGACAACATGCGGGTGCTACCGATCGTGACCCGCGGGCCGTTCGACAATATCTTCGATCTGCTTTATCTGCGCGGCGTCGACGCCGCCATTGTCTACGGTGACATTCTCGAGCACTTCAAAAAAAATCCCGAGATTGCGGGGATCGAAAAGCGCATCAACTTCATCGCCAACCTGTTTCCTTCCGAGCTTCACATTTTCGTTCGCCCCGAGATCAAGACCCTGGCCGACCTCGAGGGCAAGCGCGTGAACTTCAATACCGAAGGCACGGCGGCTGCCTACAGTGGTCCCATCATCTTCGATCGGCTCGGCATCAAGGTCGATGCCAAGTTCATCCCGCATCAAGTCGCCATGGAGGAGATGAAGAAGAGCGACGCTTTCGCGGCGACCGTCTGGGTCTCGTCAAAGCCGCTACCCCCGTTCCTCAAGGGCAAATTCCCCGAAGGCTTCAAATTCCTTCCCGTTCCCTACACTGACAAGCTTGACTATTATCTACCGAGCTATCTCGAGCACGCCGACTATCCCGCCCTCATCCCCGAAGGCCAGCGCATCTCGACGCTGTCCGTTCCGGCCCTGTTGGCGGTCTACGATTGGCCGGCCAACACAGATCGGCACCAGCGGATGGTGCGGTTCGTCGATTATCTTTTTCAGCGCTTCGACAAACTGCAAACCGAGCCCGGCTACCATCCAAAATGGAAGGACGTGAACCTGGCGGCCAGCGTACCGGGCTGGCGGCGTTTCAAGCCGCTGCAGGATCGGCTCGACAAGCTTGCTGCCCCGCAAGCGGTCGAGCCCGCCCGGTCATCGGCGCTGGTCGACACGCAACAGGCACGGCGTCAGGCGCAGCGTGCGGCGCCCGGCAATGCCGCAGAACAAGAGAGGCTGTTCAAGCAGTTCCTGGAGTGGAGCAGGCAGCAGCCGACCAAGACGTCACCTTGATGGCCCGGAGCGCCGGGAGGCGATGATGCAAACAGCGGCACGAAGCACCGCGCGGCCGACCACCAGGAGGCCGTCACCGCGGAGCTTTGAGCCGCTTGCCGCGCGATCGAGCGTGTGGGTTGGGTTGGCAGCGCGTGGGGCTCGACCGACGTTCATCGCCGTTGTCCTCGCCGTGTCGGTTCTCGGTTCGCCTGTTGCCTCGCAGACCACGACCCCCCTGACCGGCTCAATGCAGATTCAGGGGCAAGCCCCGGCGACGGAATATCAGCTCAAAGTGGCGACGCTTATTCTTGTCGAGCCCGCCAGCGAGGCCCGTATCGAGATAACGGTCACGCCCGCCGACCAACTCCCCCGCACCAGCTTCGTGCGCGTGCGTGGGCTGCCGGCCATGACGGCCCTGTCGGCCGGCCACGCCATCGCGCCCGGATGGTGGGCCGTGCCGCTTTCGGCGCTGCCCTCGCTCGCCATCACCGTTCCAATCGGAGTTTCGGGCAAAAGCGATGTTTCAATCACGCTGATCAACATCGACGGAACGCTTCTTGCCGAGGCCCGAACGGAATTGGTAGTGGCGCAAGCCCGTTTGATTGCTCCCGTCGAGCCGCCGCCTCAGGTGGTGGCTGCCGCACCACCGCCAGCCTCCCTATCGCCTCCGGCTTTGCCGCAGCCGGCACGGCCGACGCCTCCGCCCCCGGCTCCCAGCGCCAACGCGCCAGCGACGCCGGCTGCTGAGCCAGCAGCGCCCGCGAGCGAGGCCCGATCACCCGCGCCGGGAACTGTGCTCGCCGCCCCGACGCCTCCGCCGTCGGCCGTCGTACCCGCAACGCCCCCCCCGCCCCAGCGCCAAGCCGCGCCTCCCGTT
>JBKJYG010000526.1:0-5291 GCA_046715905.1 Hyphomicrobiaceae bacterium
CGCGCCGGTTGGCACTGGGCAACCGAAGGCGCAAGCAATAATGGTAGCGGGAGGCGGACTCGAACCGCCGACCTAAGGATTATGAGACCTTCGCTCTAACCACCTGAGCTATCCCGCTGAACGCGCCGGCGGATATAAGGATTGCCGGAGAAGACTGTCAACATAGGACTGGCCGGTAGAGTTGCTTGATGGGCTCTGGGAGGAGCCCTCAGCCTCGGCCGCGTCAGCCGCGCGGGGTCTCAAACGTTTTCTCGAACCGCAGCATCGTGAACAAGCCCCACGGCCGCAGTGCCCGTCGGTCTACGAGGCGTAAATTTTCGCAAATCATGACGCGGTCAAGATCGAACACGGGCCGCCAACCGAGCTTGTCGGCAAAAGGAGCCATGCGACGCTCGACCCATCCGCGGACGCCTTCGTCCTGGCTGAAGTGATTGACGAGCACGACCTGGCCGCCAACTTTGCACACACGAGCCAGTTCGCGCATCACCTTCTCGGGCTCGGGCACGACGGTGATGACATACATCGCCACCACGGCGTCAAAGGACGCCGAGGGGAAATCGAGCGCGCCGGCGTCCATCTCGTGTAGCCCGCTGACGTGGTCGAGGCCCTCGTCCGTGACCTTTTCGCGGGCTTTCTCCAGCATCTCCGGTGAGAGATCGATACCCACGATATCGAGATGACTGCCATACATCGGCAGCGAGAGACCGGTCCCGACGCCCACTTCGGCGACACGCCCGTGCCGCTGATTGATGATCTCGACGGCGTGCCGGCGACCTTCCGTCGTGAAGCGGCCAAAGGTATTGTCGTAAACGGGCGCCCAGCGGCGATAGGCGCTCTTCACGGCGCTCTCATCCATCAGGTTCACGGCCTGAGCCCGGCTTCGACGCCGAAAGGGGGATGGCTCACGCCCTCCTGAACGCAACGTGGATGTCATAGCCGCTCTTGCTCCTTAAATCGATCTTACCGGTCTGGCGGATGAACCTGCACGTCACCGGGTGGTTGCCTGAAACTTTCATTTTCGCGCGACAGCCACGCCCCTGCCTGACGATCCTGCTGCAATGCTTGGTGTTGAGACCTCGGCCGGATCTCCAGAAAGCCCGCCATTCGCATATTCAAAATGACCCAGGACGCGATCAATGTATCCCCCGCCCAGGACCCGGGAGCGCGCATCTCCCGTCTCATAAAACACGCACGCTTGCCCCGCCGACACGCCCAATGCCCCTCCGTGTAGATCGACCATCGCCTGGCCGGCACCAACCTTGGCGCGATCATCGCTCGGCTGAGACGCGCCACACAGCATCGCTGACCGAGGCGTTTCCGACGAGCGAATTCTGACGTGAATTGGCCGACCCGGCTCAGATGTTTCAATGGCACGATGACCGAGCCAATTGACGTTTCTAAGCACGATGCGCGAGGTATGCAAGGCGCTGCGTGGTCCGACGATCACTCGCTTGCTGTCGGGTTCCAGACGGATGACAAACACCGGCTCGGCAAGCGCCAGTCCAAGCCCTCGGCGTTGACCGATCGTGTAATGGATAATGCCGCGATGCCGACCCAGTACGCGTCCATCAAGATGCACGATGTCGCCCGGCTCTGCCGCTTCCGGCCGCAGGCGCTCGATCACGTCCGCATAGCGCCCGCTCGGGACGAAGCAGATGTCCTGGCTGTCAGCTTTGTCTGCGACGGGCAATGCCCAGGCTCGGGCGAACTCGCGAACCTTGGACTTGGGTAGCGCACCGAGAGGAAACCGAAGGTTGTTGAGGTGCTCGCGCGGGGTGGCGAACAAGAAGTAGCTTTGGTCTCGATCGGCATCGGCCGCGCGATAAAGTTCGGGCCCCTCTTGTGCCTGGCGCAGGTCTACGTAATGGCCCGTAGCCAGGGCAACGGCCCCAAGGTCCTTGGCCGCGCCCAACAAATCGCGAAATTTCACGGTTTGATTGCACGCGATGCAAGGCACCGGCGTCTCGCCCATGATATAGCTGTTGACGAAGGGATCGATGACATCGGCGCGAAACCGGGCCTCGTAATTGAAAACGTAATGCGGGATGGCAAGTTTATCTGCGACCCTGCGTGCATCGGCGATATCCCGGCCCGAGCAGCAGGCGCCTTTGCGGCCTTCGGTGGCGTGATCGTACAACTGCAGCGTGATGCCGATCACGTCGTAACCGTTATGCTTAAGAATCGCCGCGACGACAGAACTATCGACGCCGCCGGACATAGCCACCACGACGCGGCTGCCCGCAGGCAGGTCGTGCATGACCGGGCAACTCGGAGAAAGCGCCTGGAGGGCCTGCGCCATGGTCAACTTCTTTCAAAGGCATGTGCGCCCGAGCCCGTTGCGCTCGATCACCGTACAACGGACGCGCGTTCGAGCGATGGTACCAAGCGCGCCAAGCTGTTGATGGGCGTTTTGGAGCACCATAATCTCTGAATGAGGCAAATCGCAAGCAAGACCCGGGAAATCGCCCCGTACGGATTTGGATCGGGCGTTTACCATTTTCGATAGAGGGCCGTGAAGTTACGGACGGAATTGGTTAAAAACGATGTGAGGGGGGTTGGAGTTGTTTACCGCGTTGCTTCAGCCAGAATTAATCGTGGCGAGCTACGTTAGGTGAGGTCAGAGAAGTGTAAAGCGTATCATGTCCGAACAGCAGTTCCGAGCGCGCACGCGCTATGTCATCGGTCCAGACGGCAGCCCGCTTACGATTGCCGATTTGCCGCCGCTCAATACAAAACGCTGGGTGATCCGGCGCAAGGCGGAAGTTGTGGCCGCGGTCCGAGGCGGACTGCTCAGCCTCGATGAGGCCTGCGAGCGGTATAAGCTGACCGTCGACGAGTTCTTGTCCTGGCAACGGTCGATCGACCGACACGGCCTGGCCGGGCTTCGCGCGACACGCGTTCAGGATTACCGCAGCTAACGCGAAGCCAGGGGCCCCGTCGGTGGCTCGCATGCTATTTTGCAGCGGCGGCCGGAGCCGGCAGTTGCCCGGTTGTCGCGGGTTCGTTCACGGCCGGTCCGCGGGCCAGTAATGGCTCGCCGCACGCTTCATCGCCTCCGCCCCAACGACCGACATCCCCAGCCATTTCCAGTGCCAAGGGTTCGGCCAAGCGCAGATTTTCAAGTGTGACAATCGAGCCATTCCCCCCCGGCTCAATCTTCATGCGATAGGCTCGAAGCGATCGGGGTGATGGCGCATCGCCATCCCGTTCGTGCAGAACGATTTCGGCCGTGCCGCCCTGGCTCGGGGGTACTGCATCAGCATGGAACACATGCGTTTTTTTGAGCCCCCCCGCAGGTCCAAACCAACAGCGCAAGGCGCCTCCCGCGACTCGCGAGTAGATCTCGAGGGTTGGCTCCTTGAAAGAGAAGCTCCCCGTCGACTGACCCAGCGTTTGCGTGAGGCTCGTAAGCCCACATCCGGTCGAGAGGACCGCCAGGGTGAGCAGATAAGCGATGAAAGTTTTGGGAAACCGCATGCAGCACTGTGAACGATGGACGGCCTCACAAAGCAGAGAGGCTTTTCCATTCCAGGCTATAGAGAGTCGCGCTCAATGCAAAGCCGGCGATGCTCTGCGCTGGCCACGTTGAGCATGGCGTTGTCGGAGGCTTCAGACCTGGATCGGACGTGCTAGTTGGCCCGCACGTTCATCGGCGGCTTCACCACGACGGCGACTGCGGCCCGTTTCGCGTCCCTCGCCCGTCTCCAGTTTTGCGAGGTTTTCGGCTGCGAGGTCCCGATCACTGACGGCCTGCTCGAGTTTAATCATAAGCTCGTCGACTGACGTCTTGAGATTGTCGCGCCGTTGCCGCGCCGCTTTGGCGAACGTCGAATAAGCAAAGTGGCGCGCGTCCTTAACCCCGGTGCGATCTTCCTCGGAAGCAATGTGCCGGTCCAGATCGAGAACCATTCCTTCAAACTCACGGATCATGTTTTCCAGCCCAACGCCCTTGCGAGCCTTTTCCTCGGCCTCGAAGCGGATCGGCCTTAGCGTGTTTTCACGTGGTTTCATCGTGAGTTGTCCCAACATGTTCTTCCGCAAGCTCCCCCTAACTATCAAGAACTGTGCCACGTGTCTTGTGTCTCGTTAAGATTAGCGCCGAAGGCATTGGCGGTGGCGGTTAAGGTGAAATTCAAGACAAGGGATACGCATTCAACTCTGCCCTAAATAGGTTTAAGTTGCCGTAAAGTCACGAGCAGTCCCGGTTTGTCTCTGGCGACGACGAAACATGAATCGGGCGTACGAAAGGGCCTAGGGCCGAGTCCGCAAATCAGTTAGCTTTAATGTTATCGGCCGTTCACGTGGTCGGCCGGTCAGCATGGACTTGTGACAGGTCTAAAATCGCAGTTTTTGAACGATTGATGCAGGCTAGCAGTTGCTGCCGCAAGCAGAGCCGGCTGCCTGAATAAGGAGGTTCGAACAGGGCCAATTCAAAGCAACGATCAAGAATCGATTAGCCTTTATTAACCTCTTCACCTTAGATTTCTAATGGATCTTGGACTTGACGCCGGTGGGGCGGTGTCGGGTTTTGAAGAGCTGGTCTGGCGACGGGACGGGGAAGAGAGGAATACCATGCGGGTCCTTCTAATCGAGGACGATAGCGCTACGGCGCAAAGCATCGAGCTGATGCTTCAGTCCGAGGGATTCAATGTGTACACCACTGACCTAGGTGAGGAAGGTGTTGATCTTGGGAAGCTGTATGACTACGATATAATACTGTTGGATATCAATCTGCCGGACATGAGCGGTTACGATGTTCTGAAAACGCTGCGTGTCTCGAAGGTTCAAACGCCCATCTTGATCCTGTCCGGTCTGGCGCAGATCGACGACAAGGTGAGGGGTTTAGGGTTCGGCGCTGACGACTATATGACGAAACCTTTCCATAAAGATGAACTCGTCGCACGCATTCACGCGATCGTTCGACGCTCAAAAGGGCATGCTCAATCTGTGATCGAAACCGGCGACATCCGGGTTAATCTCGATACCAAAACCGTGGAGGTGAACGGTGCACGCGTTCACCTGACGGGCAAGGAATACCAGATGCTGGAACTCCTTTCGCTGCGAAAGGGGACCACATTGACCAAGGAGATGTTTCTCAATCATCTCTATGGTGGAATGGACGAGCCCGAGCTCAAGATCATTGACGTGTTCATCTGCAAACTCCGCAAGAAGTTACAGACCGCAACAGGTGGCAAACATCATATCGAGACGGTCTGGGGCCGCGGCTACGTTCTGCGGGACCCCAGTGAAAATGGGGTTGTTGCAGCTTAAGCTGCTCAATCTGGGTATTA
>JBKJYG010000527.1:0-9484 GCA_046715905.1 Hyphomicrobiaceae bacterium
GCGCTTGCACGCGCTTAAAACGCTTGCGAGAAAAAACCATAAATATCCAAGGATTTCATGGCGCTCCCTACGGGAGTCGAACCCGTCTTTTCAGATTGAAAATCTGACGTCCTAACCGATAGACGAAGGGAGCGCGCGCGGCTGGTTTCGCGCACGTCGGCAGCAAGGTCAAGCGGGCATTTGCCGCCGGTTCAGCACGGCTGACCCGCCCTACTCCGCCAGGCTTCGTCCAGGGGCATCGGAGCCAAGGCTCGTCCGGAGGGCCGCTGCGGCGGTGGACCGCGTGCCCCGAAGCCGAATAGGCGAAAACCGCCGCCGGACATGGTCGTGATTTCGTCGAGCCCGGCTCGCCCGGTTAACGTTCTGGGTCGATAGGGGTCAATCCTGCGGCCATTTTGCGGCACCACGCAGGGGCAAAGTGTGTCACCTGTGACCCTGATGCCGCCCAAGCCTCTGACTCTCGGCTGAAAGACCCCACACCGTTGGAGCTTACGTGACGATCGAAAAAGTGGCGGACCTGATCCGCGAGGTGGCTGAAACGGTGGTTCTGCCGCGCTGGCGCAATCTCGCGGAGGGCGACGTCACCCGGAAGGCCAACCAGGGCGGTCTCGTCACCATCGCCGATCACGAGGCCGAGGCCATGTTCAAGGCCAGGCTGCCGGCGCTGCTGCCCGGCTCGCGGGTGATAGGAGAGGAGGGCGTTGCGGCCGATCCGGGCCTGCTGCGAGGGTTTGAGGACGACGGACCGCTCTGGGTGGTCGATCCGATCGATGGCACGCGGGCGTTCGCGGAAGGCCTGCCCTCGTTCGACATCATGGTGGCGCTGGTCCGTGGCAAGCGGCCCGTGGCGGGCTGGATCTATGCGCCCGCCGAGCGGGATTTCTACATGGGCGAGGTGGGCTCCGGCGTGATCAGGCAGCAGGGCGACGCGCCGGCTTCAGCCTTGAGGGCACCGCGCACCGGGCCGCTGGCCGATTTGCACGGCATCGTCTCGCCCGGCGCCTTCCGCAACCGCGGGCTGCCCGACCCCCAAGCTCGCGCACAGTGTTTCGCCGGCTTCGTTCGCCACGTCTGCGCGGGTCACAACTATGCACGGCTGCTGCGGGGCGAAAGCCAGTTCATGCTGAATTTCTCGACCTATAGCTGGGACCATTTGCCGGGATTGGCGCTGGTCGGTGCGATCGGGTTCCACCACGCCCGTCTCGATGGCCAGCCGTTCGAGCCGGCGGATCGCGCCGGGGGCCTGCTGATTGCGCCCGACGAGCCATCATGGGGTGAGATCCACCGGGTGCTGCTGCCGCCCGGCGCTGTCGCGCAGGCTGCGAGGAGGGGGTTGTGAAGGGTCGTGTCGAGATCGATGCCGTCGGCGATCTCATCCGGTCCGTGGCGATCCGGGAAGCGCTGTCGCGTTGGCGCAAGCTCGCGGTCTCCGACATCGTCGAGAAGGCGGGTCCAGAGGATCTGGTCACGGTCGCCGATCAGGCCGTCGAAGCGGCGTTGGAGCGCGAACTCGTGCGCTTCGATCCTGGATCGCGCGTCGTGGGTGAGGAAGGCGTTCACGCCGAGCCGGCCCGGCTCGATTGGCTGCGCGAGCCCGGTGCCTCGTGGGTGATCGATCCCATCGACGGCACGCGGGCCTATGCCAGCGGCGAGCCCGGCTTTGCCGTGATGGTGGCGCTCGTCATCGACCAGCGGCTCGCGGGCGGCTGGATCCATGTGCCCGTCGATGATGTAACGGTGGGGGCCCTACGCGGGCAGGGCGTGCGGCGGGCGATCGGCGGCCGGTGGGAGGCGCTGCGGGCTCCCGTGCCGCCGGTCAAGCTCTCGGAGTTGTGCGGCATTGTCGGCCAGCAACGGGTGAGCGCCACTCAACAGTCGCGCATTGCGGCATCGGCCGGCCGATTCAAGAGCCTCGAACCGGCGCAGAGTGCGGGCATCCGGTACGTGCAACTTGCCGAGGGTCGAAAGCATTTCGCGCTATTCGGCAAGTCCGAGCCCTGGGATCATCTCCCGGGCTTGGCGATCCTGGCCGAACATGGCTTTCATGCGGCGCGGCACGATGGTTCGCCGTATCGGCCCGGTGACAATGAAGGCGGCCTGCTGCTGGCGCCCGATCAGAGGTTGTGGGCGGCGCTGCGGGCGTTACTCATTGAGGGATGACAGCACTGGCAAGCAATGACCCAAAGGCCTGACCATGGATCTCGACCGCCTCAAGACGACCGCCGGCTTGGATCTCAACGGCAAGCGCGTGCTGGTGCGCTCCGACCTCAACGTGCCGATGAAAGACGGCGTGATCACCGACGCCACCCGTATCGAACGGCTGGTTCCGGGGCTCCTGGATCTGGCGGACCGGGGTGGCCGGATCGTGCTGCTGTCGCATTTCGGCCGGCCGAAGGGTGGTCCCGACGCGGCCAACTCGCTGGCCCCGGTTGCGGCGGCGCTGAGCAAGCTTCTGGGGCGGCCGGTGGCGATGGCCGGGGACTGTATCGGTCCGGCGGCGCGCCGGACGGTGGAGGGGCTGGCGCCGGGCCAGATCGCGGTGCTCGAGAATACGCGGTTCCACGACGGCGAGGAGCGCAACGATCCCGCCTTCGCCAAGGCGCTGGCCGAGTTGGGCGACATCTACGTCAACGACGCGTTCTCGGCCGCCCACCGGGCGCATGCCTCGACGGCGGCTCTGGCCGATCATCTTCCCGCCTTTGCCGGACCACTTCTGATGGAAGAGATCGATGCGCTGCGCCGGGCGCTGGAAAAGCCGCGACGGCCGACGGCTGCGATTGTGGGCGGCGCCAAGGTCTCGACCAAGATTCCCGTGCTCATGAACCTCATGCCGAAGATCGACAAGCTCATCATCGGCGGCGGCATGGCCAACACGTTTCTGCAGGCCGAGGGGGTGTCCGTCGGTAGATCCCTGGCGGAGCCCGACTTCCACCAGACGGCGCGCGAGATCATGGCCGGCGCGCTGGATGCAGGATGCGAGATCCTGTTGCCCGTCGACGGAGTTATTGCGTCCGAGTTCAAAGCCGGGGCTGCCTCGCGTGTGGTCGATGTCTCGTCGATCCCGCCCGACGGCATGATGCTCGATGTCGGGCCGCGCTCCGTCGAGAGGCTGATCGACGTGCTTGGCACCTGTCATACGCTGTTGTGGAACGGGCCCCTCGGCGCCTTCGAGATCGAGCCGTTCGGCGAGGGCACCTTCGCTCTGGCGAGGGCGGCGGCGCGCCTGACCGAAACGGGTGAACTTGTTTCCGTGGCGGGAGGCGGCGACACGGTGGCGGCCCTGAATGCGGCGGGCGTCACCGACGACTTCACTTACGTTTCATCGGCGGGTGGCGCGTTCCTCGAGTGGCTCGAAGGGCGCGAACTGCCCGGCATTGTCGCGTTGACGAAATCGCGGTCTTGAGATGTCTGGCTGCAGCGCTTGGCCAAGGGTTGTCATTTTCGACCTTGACGGCACCTTGGTGGATAGCGCGCCTGATATCCGATTGGCCCTCAATGAGGCGTTTGCGCCACTTGGCGCGGGTCCGTTTGCACTCCACGTCGTCAAGGGCTTGATCGGCGGCGGCGCTGTCATTGCCGTCCGCCGCGCGGCGACCCATGCCGGGGTAGCGCTGGACGAGGGAGCCGAGCGGGACGTGCTGGCGCGGTTCTATCCGGCACTGTCGCGGGCCTCGAGCGCGGGTCGCGGCCTCTATCCGGGGGCCCTGGCCCTGCTGACCAAATTGCAAGCAAGCGGCCGCACGCTCGCCCTGTGCACCAACAAAGCCCACGCGGCGACGCGGGCCGCCATCAAGGCGCTGGGTCTGGAGCCTTATTTCGCGGTGGTGCAGGGCGCCCGTGACGGGATAGCGCTAAAGCCCGATCCGGCGCCCCTGCAAGGCATCCTCGAGACGCTCGGGGCGTCTGCCAGCGATGCCGTGATGGTCGGCGACAGCTCGGCCGACATCACTGCGGCCCGGGCGGCTGGTTGCCGCTCCGTTGCGGTGGCGCACGGCTACTCGAACATCCCCGCATCCGAGCTTGGGGCCGATGCCCTGGCTGCAAACCTTCCCGACGTGCTGGCCGCCATCGGTCGGCTGGCGGCTGCAACCCGCCTCTATTAGGGATGCCCAAGATCGTGCCGGCTCTGCTATATGTGCCGCCGCACCGTGCAGCTTGCATGACCGACGGAGGGGCGCTTGCAGATCGACTGTCTGACGAAGCTTTGGCTTGCGGCATGCCTGGTCGTGCTGGCGACGCCGCTGAACGCCGCCGAGGACGCGACCGAGCGCGAGCTGGGGCGCTATCGGGAGATGCTGAAGTCCGATCCCTGGAGCAATCCGGGACAGCTCGATGTCGATCGCGGCGAAAGCCTCTGGAAGGCGAAGCGGGGCCCCAAGAACGTCTCGCTCGAGGGTTGCGATCTAGGTAAGGGAAACGGTGTCCTCGATGGCGCGTTCGCCGAGCTGCCGCGGTTCTTTGCCGATGCTGGCCGCGTGATGGATGCAGAGACGCGCCTGATCTGGTGCAGTCAAACATTGCAAGGGTTCCAGCGATCGGAGATCGTCAAGCCCTGGCCGGGCGCCGGGCTGCCCACGACCGACCTGGCGGCTATCGCCACGTTCATCGCCTCCAAATCAGCCGGGCAGTCGTTTGCGATCAAGGCCGATCATCCCAAGGAGCAGGAGGCATTGGCGCTGGGTGAGGCTTTGTTCTTCCAGCGCATGGGGCCGATGGATTTCTCCTGTTCGACCTGTCACGCGGACGAGGGCAAGCGCATCCGACTGCAGGGCTTGCCCATGCTGTCGAAACCCGATGAGGCCCGCAGGGTCATTGGCGAGTGGCCGGCATACCGCGTGTCCAACGCTCACGTCATGACGATGCAACATCGGATCTACGATTGCTTCTGGCAAATGCGGCTGCCGCAGATCGAGCCAGGCTCCGAGGTGACGGTGGCGCTGACCCAGTTTCTCAACACCAGAGCGGCCGGGGGCGAAATCTCTGCTCCAGGCCTCAAGCGCTGAGGGGGTGGCAATGCGCAAGGCGTCTCTCATGAGCTGCCTCGGAGTGCTGATCGCCAGCGCGGCAATGGCACAACAGGCGTCAAAGCCCCCTACGGTCGAGGGGGTCAAGATCGATGCCGCCCGCATCGATCAGGCGATTGCCGAGAGCTGGCCCAAGGCTCCGGCGGAGTGGAAGGCGAGGTTCAGTCAGGACGCCTTGCAACGGCAATGCTCGCAGGTGCGAGGCGTGCCGTCCGCAGACACGGCCAAAGGCGTTCAAGCGGAGGCCAGCGCCAGTATCAAATACCCAGTCGACGGCACCTACCTTGGGGATTGGAGGAAAGGCGAGGCCATCTCCCAATCGGGCTACGGACTGAGATTTACGGACACCGATGCCGCAAGGGCCAACGGCGGCAATTGCTATGCGTGCCATCAAATTGATCCGAAAGAGGTGAGCTATGGCACGATTGGGCCAAGCCTCACGGGGTATGGACTGATCCGCCGCTTTCAACCCGCCGAGGCCAAGGCCGTATATGAGAAGATCTACAACCCGCATGCAGTATTTGCCTGCTCGAACATGCCCCGCTTCGGCACTTCCGGCGTGCTCAGCGTGGAGCAGATCAGGGATCTCGTGGCCTTGCTGATGGATCCAGCCAGTCCGGTCAACGCGGCACCGTCCAAGGCGACGCCGCCCTCCAAATGAACTTTCTGATCTCAGGCTGGTTCGCATGATCTCGCGCCGATGTCTGCTGCAGACCGCTGCCGCCACCGGCGTTCTGTTGGCTGCGGCCCGAGGTCCTCGGGCCGAGTCCCTCCGGCGCGGCGTCCGCGAGGAGGATTTGCTGGCGTTCCGGCCCACAGGGCAGATCACGCTGCTCTCGATGGCCGACAGCCATGCGCAACTGCGGCCGATCTACCTGCGCGAGCCCTCGATGAACGTCGGCGTCGGCGAGGCTTCGGGATTGGCACCCCACCTGACCGATGCCGCCTTCCTGAAGCATTTTGCCGTCGCGCCCGGCTCCCACGCCGCTTATGCGCTAACCGCGCTGGACTTCGAGGCACAGGCCCGCGTGTGGGGACGCGTGGGCGGCATGGATCGCATGGCGACGCTGTCAAAGCCATACGCGCCGAGCGCGGTGAGGATCGTGTGCTGCTGCTCGATGGTGGCGATGCCCTGCAAGGGTCCTACACGGCGCTGCAGTCGAAGGGTGGCGACATGGTGCGGGTCATGGAGGCGCTGGGCGTCGCCGCGACCACTGGCCATTGGGAGTTCACGCTGGGTGCCGAGCGTATTGGCGAGCTGTTCGGCCGACGCGGCGGGGCGGGCACGTCCCGCATGGCGTTCCTGGCCGGCAACGTCGCCGATACCGAGTTCGACGAGCCGGTGTTCGATGCCTTCCGCCTGTTCGAGAAAGGCGGCGTCTTGATTGCCGTGATCGGCCAGGCCTTTCCCTACACGCCCATTGCCAATCCCCGCTGGCTGATCCCGCAATGGTCGATGGGCCTGCGGGAGGACGAGCTGCGCCGCAATGTGGCCGCTGCCCGCGCCAAGGGCGCCGCCGTCGTGGTGCTGCTGTCGCACAATGGGTTCGATGTCGATCGCAAGCTGGCGCGCCGCGTTGAAGGCATCGACGTGATCCTGACCGCGCATACGCACGATGCGCTGCCTGAGCCGGTGCGGGTCGGCCAGACGCTGCTGATTGCGACCGGCTCGCACACGAAATTTCTCACCCGCCTCGATCTTGAGGTGACGGGCGGGCGTGTGGTGAATTTCCGTCATGCCCTCATTCCGGTCCTTGCCGATGTCATCCGGCCCGATCCCGAAATGTCGGCCCTGATCGAGGACATTCGGCGGCCACATGAGGCGATGCTTTCAACCATTGTTGGCCGCTCGAACTCGCTGCTCTTTCGTCGGGATAGCTTCTCTGGGACACTCGATGCCGTGATCTGCGATGCGCTGCGCGCCGAGCGTGATGCTGAGATCGCGTTTTCACCGGGGTTCCGCTGGGGACCAACGTTGATGCCGGGTGATCCCATCACCTGGGATGACATCTACAATGCCACAGCGATCACTTACCCTGCTGTTTACCGGCTGCGGCTGACGGGCGCCCAGATCAAGGCCATACTCGAAGACGTGGCCGATAACCTGTTCAATCCCGATCCGTATTATCAGCAGGGCGGCGACATGGTGCGCGTCGGCGGGCTGCGCTATCGCATTGCCGTGCGTGCGCCGATGGGGGAGCGTATCAAGGCCTTGACCCATCTGGCGACGGGCGAGCCGATCGAGGCCCAGCGTCAGTACGTCGTGGCCGGTTGGGGTTCGGTCAACCCGGATGTCGAGGGGCCGGCCGTTTGGGACCTTGTCGCCCGGCATCTGGGGGCGCGGTCAACCATCGAGGCGACGCCGCCGGGCCAAGCCGTGGACCTGGTCGACGCCGGGCCGCACGGCGCCCCGTGAGGTCGTCCGGCTCCGAAAGACCTCCTGCGCCTGACAGCCACGTGAGTTGCACGTGTTGCTTGAAGGCCTTAGATCAAGCCTGCCGCCGAGGGACACGGGCCTTCTGCGCCCGGAGGAGCCATGGTTGGTGATCTATCGGTTTATCTTGGCGTCGCGTTGGCCGGGCTCGTCAGCTTCCTGAGCCCCTGCGTGCTGCCGCTCGTGCCGCCCTATCTGGGATATCTCGGCGGCATGTCAATCGAGCAGATGACCGAGGACGGCGGGATCGACAGCACGGCGTGGCGCCGCGTGGTGTTGGCCGCCGTCTGCTTCGTGCTCGGGTTCACGACGGTGTTCGTCGGCCTGGGGGCCGGCGCTTCCGCTTTCGGGCAGCTCATCCAAACCTACAAGGCCGCGCTCTCCAGCGCGGCTGGCGCGGTGATCATCCTGTTTGGCCTCCACTTTCTCGGCGTATTGCGTATTCCGATCCTGTATCGCGAGGCCCGCTATCACACCCAGGTGCAGGGGGCGACATACTTCGGCGCTTTCCTGATCGGCCTAGCATTCGCATTTGGCTGGACGCCGTGCATCGGGCCTATCCTGGCCACCATACTGGCCGTTGCCGCAAACGAGGGCAGCCTCGCCGCGGGCGTCAAGCTTCTCACCGTCTATTCGCTGGGATTGGGCATCCCGTTCATCCTGGCCGCCGTGGCCATGCGGCCGTTCATGCGCTTCATGAAGCGTTTTCGCCGGCATTTGGGGTTGGTTGAAAAGGGCATGGGGGTCGTGTTGGTGCTTACGGGCCTGTTGTTCCTCACCGGATCGATCAACTGGCTGGGGCAATGGATGATCGAGAACGTGCCCGTGCTGGCTCGCATCGAAGAAGCCACCTCATCGAAGTCGCTGCAGACTGAGATCCTGCGACAGGGAGCAGGGCGGTAGCCCTGGGAGGCCGTGGCCGCTGCAACGCCGCAAGCCTTAGCTACGCCGCCCGTGGCGCTGTCGATCGCGGGCTCGGACAGCTCGAGCGGGGCGGGCATCCAGGCCGATCTGAAAACGTTTGCCGCGCTGGGCGTCTATGGCGCCACGGTCATTACGGCCCTGACCGCGCAAAACACGACCGGGGTCCAAGCCGTGCATAAGGTGCCGGCGGCGTTCGTTGCGCAGCAAGCCCGGTCCGTGCTGTCAGACCTCGACGTACGCGCGATCAAAACCGGCATGCTGGCCGATGCGCCCATTCTGCGGGCGGTGGGTTTCGTCCTCGCCGCCCATCGAGGCATTCCTCTGGTGGTCGATCCGGTGATGATTGCCACCAGCGGCGATGCGCTGCTCGATGACGATGCCATCGGCGCGTTCGCGACCGAGCTGTTTGCGCACGCCACGCTGATCACGCCCAATTTGCCGGAAGCGGCGCGCCTGCTCGGCACGGCCATCGCGGTCAGCGAGACCGACAGGGCGGCGCAGGCTGAAGCCCTGGGCCGGTTTGGATCGCAAGCCGTGCTGCTCAAAGGTGGGCACGGCGGGGGCTCCGAGGCTGTCGACCTGCTGTGGATCGGGGGCCGCATCGTGCGGCTTGCGTCACCTCGACTAGACACCCAGAACACGCACGGCACGGGCTGCACGTTGGCGGCGGCGATCACCGCCTATCTGGCGCGCGGGGCGGGGCTCGAAGAGGCTGTGCGTCGGGGCAGGGCGTACCTGCAGGCGGCGCTGGCCGCCGCCATCGGACAACGCCTGGGCCGCGGCCACGGGCCGGTCGACCACCAGTTCGCCCGTCGCGGC
Source organism: Hyphomicrobiaceae bacterium (assembly GCA_046715905.1). Taxonomy (GTDB): domain Bacteria; phylum Pseudomonadota; class Alphaproteobacteria; order Rhizobiales; family Hyphomicrobiaceae. The sequence goes on from JBKJYG010000527.1 coordinate 9,202, forward strand.
GAGACGCCCTGAGGGCGCGCGGTTGCTCACTCCGGGACAACTGGGGCGTACGGCACCGGACGAATCATCTCCGCCACTCGAAGCATGTCCATCCTTTCAAGGCCGATGCTGATTCGTATCTTCCGCGCAACAGCAAACTGCCAAGTGTGTCCCGACGCCATTCCGTCTTTTCCCCGCGCTTAAAGTTTGGCTATCGTCGCCGCCATAAGGCAGAGCGTCGGACTGCCGGGGGGTTGAGTATGTCGTACTGGCATAGCGTGTTGCATGCGTCCGTGGCCGTGGG
>JBKJYG010000528.1:0-5811 GCA_046715905.1 Hyphomicrobiaceae bacterium
ATCGCGCTCGATCTTGCCAACGCCGAAGTAATGGCTCTGCGGGTTCGCAAAATAGAGCCCCGAAACGGAAGCGCCCGGCCACATGGCGAAGCTTTCCGTCAGCCGGATACCGGCGACACGTTCGACATCCATAAGCGTCCAGAGCGTGGCCTTTTCCGTGTGGTCAGGCTGGGCCGGGTAGCCAGGTGCCGGCCGAATGCCCTGATACTTTTCTGCAATCAAATCCTCGTTCGACAGGGTTTCCTGCGAGGCATACGCCCAGAACTCACGCCGCACGCGTTGATGCATGTGCTCGGCCAGTGCTTCGGCCAGACGATCGCAAAGGGCTTTCATCATGATCGAGCTGTAGTCATCCGTCTTTGCTATGCGAGCCAAAAGAGCGGCTTCCTCGCCGATGCCGGTCGTGACCGCGAAACCACCGATATAGTCGGCCACGCCGCTGGCCTTAGGGGCTATAAAATCGGCCAGTGCCGTGTTGGCTCGGGCGCGGCCAGAGTCACGGGCGATCTGCTGGCGGAGGGTGTGCAGCACTGCTTTAGGGACCCCGCGAGCCTCGTCCGCGTAAACTTCGATATCATCGCCCACGGCATGAGCGGGCCAAAATCCAATGACCGCGTTTGCCTTGATCCAGCGCTCGGACACCATGCGAGCGAGCATGGCCTGGGCATCGGCCAACAGTTTGCGCGCCTCGACGCCGACGACCGCGTCATCGAGGATCTTGGGATACCGGCCCGTCAGCTCCCACGTCTGGAAGAAGGGGGTCCAGTCGATCAGCGGCACGAGCGTCGCCAAATCGTAGGACTGGAAACGCTCGGTTCCGAGGAACCGCGGGCGCACCGGCTTCGCCGTGGCCCAATCGATGCGGAATTTGTTGTGGCGTGCCGTTTCCAGCGTGATGCGCCGCTTGGTGGCCTCACTCTTGACGTGAGCATCGCGCACGCGAGCGTACTCGGTCTTGATCTTGGCCACGTAAGGCGCGCAATCGGTGTCGGACAGAAGGCTCGACACGACGCCGACGGCGCGGCTCGCATCGGTCACGTAGATGGCCTGTCCAGCGACGTAGTTCGGTGAGATCTTGACGGCCGTGTGGACGCGGCTGGTGGTTGCGCCCCCGATCAGCAGCGGCAGGTGGAAGCCTTGCCGTTCCATCTCGGCCGCCACAAAGCACATCTCATCGAGGGAAGGCGTAATGAGACCCGATAGCCCGATGATGTCGGCCTTCTCCCTTTTGGCGGCTTCGAGGATCTTCGCCGCCGAGACCATGACGCCTAGATCGACCACCTCGTAGTTGTTACACTGAAGCACCACGCCAACGATGTTCTTGCCGATGTCGTGCACATCGCCCTTGACCGTCGCCATGACGATCTTGCCCTTGGGAGGCATCTCGGTGGCGCCGGAAGCACGTTTTTCGGCCTCCAGGAACGGCTGCAGGTAGGCCACCGCCTGCTTCATCACGCGCGCCGACTTCACGACCTGCGGCAGGAACATCTTCCCGGCCCCGAACAGATCGCCCACAACATTCATCCCCGTCATCAACGGACCCTCAATGACGTGCAGCGGCTTTTCGGCCTGCCGGCGGGCTTCCTCGGTATCGGCTTCGATGAAATCGGTGATACCATGCACCAAGGCATGCGTCAGCCGCGCACCCACATCGGTATCGCGCCAACTCAGATCGAGGTCCTTCTTCTTGCCGGGTTCACCTTTGAAACGCGGTGCTGCGTCGAGCAGCCGGTCGGTCGCATCGGGGCGGCGATTGAGGATGACATCTTCGCACAGGGTGCGCAGATCGACGGGGATATCGTCGTACAGCGCCAGCTGACCGGCGTTGACGATGCCCATGTCCATGCCGGCGCGGATCGCGTGATAGAGAAAGACCGAGTGCATGGCTTCTCGAACCGGCTCGTTGCCGCGGAACGAGAAGGACAGGTTCGAGACGCCGCCCGAAATGTGCACCAAGGGAAAGCGTTGCTTGATCTGACGCGTGGCCTCGATGAACGCGACGCCGTACCCGTTGTGCTCCTCGATGCCGGTCGCCACGGCAAAAATGTTCGGGTCGAAGATGATATCCTCGGGCGGGAAGCCGATGTCTTCGGTCAGGAGCCTATAGGCCCGGGCACAGATCTCGACCTTGCGCTTGACAGTATCGGCCTGCCCCTGCTCGTCGAAGGCCATCACCACGACGGCAGCGCCATACCGCAAAACCTTGCGCGCCTGCTCAAGAAAGGGGCCCTCGCCCTCCTTCATGCTGATCGAATTGACGATTGACTTGCCCTGCACGCATTTCAGCCCTGCCTCGATCACGCTCCACTTGGAGCTGTCGATCATAATCGGCACGCGCGAGATATCCGGCTCCGAGGCGATCATGTTGAGGAACGTGGTCATGGCCCGCTCGGAATCGAGCAGCCCCTCATCCATGTTGACGTCGATGATCTGAGCGCCATTCTCCACTTGGCTGCGCGCCACCACGAGTGCCGCCAAGTAATCGTTGGCCTCGATCAGCTTGCGAAATTTCGCCGAGCCGGTGACGTTCGTGCGTTCGCCAATGTTGATGAAGGACGCGCCAGAGGAAGTGGTCATTTCGCAAAACGATCCTTATTGGCAAAAACGCTGGCGTTATCCCGCCACGAATGGCTCAAGCCCGGCGAGACGCATCTTCGGCTCGATGCTCGGCAGCGTCCGCGGGGGGTATTTCGACACGTGTTCGGCCACATGCGAGATGTGCTCGGGCGTCGAGCCGCAGCAGCCACCAACGATATTGAGGAGCCCGTCGCGCGCCCACGGCTCGAGCTGACAGGCCATGTCATGAGGCGTCTCGTCATAGTCGCCCATTGCATTTGGCAACCCGGCGTTGGGATGGGCGGAGACCAGCGTATCGGCAATGCCTGCGATCTCGGCCAGATAGGGCCGCATGAGCTCAGCGCCCAGTGCGCAATTGAGCCCGATCGAGAACGGTCGAAGATGGCGCATCGCGTACCAGAACGCAGTCGGCGTCTGTCCCGAGAGGGTCCGGCCCGACCGGTCGGTAATGGTGCCCGAGATCATGATCGGCAGAACGACGCCGGCGTCGTCGAAAGCTTCCAGCGTTGCAAAGCCCGCCGCCTTGGCATTGAGGGTATCGAAGATCGTTTCGATCAGAATGAGATCCGCGCCGCCTTCGATCAAGCCTGAGACCTGTTCCTTATAGGCTTCGCGCAGCTCATGAAAGGACACGTTGCGAAAGGCAGGGTCGTTCACGTCCGGCGACATCGACGCCGTGCGGTTGGTTGGTCCCACGGCACCCGCCACGAACCGCGGCCGGGACGGCGTCAACCGTTCCTGGGCATCGCAGGCCCGTCGCGCCAGTCGCGCAGCTTCAACATTGATCTCGCGCGCCTCGGCCTCCATGCCGTAGTCGGCCATGGAGATGACCTGCGCGTTGAAGGTATTGGTCTCGACGATATCGGCGCCTGCGGCAAGATATTGCGCGTGGATATCCTGAATGATCTCCGGCTGGGTCAGGACGAGCAGATCATTGTTGCCCTTGAGGTCGCGATGCCAGCCCTTGAAGCGCTCGCCGCGAAAGGCCGCCTCATCGAATTTGCAGTTCTGGATCATGGTGCCCATGGCGCCGTCGAGGATCAGAATTCGCTCGCGCGCGGCGGCATGCAGCGAGACCGTCCGCGCGGCTTGGCGCTCGATCAGGGATCGTCGATTGAAACTCTCACTCATTGCAAGGCTCCCCGCGCCCGCGCTGTGCGCGGTTCATGCCGCGATCTTTACGCGCGGGCGAAGCCCGAGCAGATGACAGATCGCGTAGACCAGATCCGCGCGATTGAGCGTGTAGAAATGAAACTGCCGCACGCCCGCATCCACCAGGCCCAACACCTGCTCGGCCGCCACAGCGGCGGCCACGAGGTGCGTCGTCTGCGGATCGTCATCAAGCCCCTCAAACCGGCGTGCCAGCCACGCCGGGAAGCTCGTGCCGGTCTTGGAGGCAAACCCCGAGACCTGCTTGTAGTTGTGGATCGGCACGATACCCGGCACCACCGGACACCAGATACCGCGAGCCCGAACCCGTTCGAGAAAACGGAGATAATGCGCATTGTCGAACACGAACTGCGTGATGATCCGGTCGGCCCCGGCATCGACCTTCGACTTAAGGTGGTCGATGTCGGCCGCGAACGAGGCACTTTCGGGATGCTTTTCCGGATAGCCGCCCACCGACACGTCGAAGTCGGCGATGCGCTTGATGCCCCCGATCAAATCCGCCGTGTTGGCATAGCCGCCCGGATGCGCCTCGTAGCGGGTGCCGACACCCGCCGGCGGGTCGCCGCGCAAGGCCACGATGCGGCGCACGCCGGCCGCGTAATACCCGCGCACAACGTCATCAACCTCGTGCCGGCTGGCGTTGACACAGGTCAGGTGGGCGGCCGGCGCCAAGGCCGTCTCGCGGACCAGACGGGCGACGGTGTTATGGGTCCGTTCCCGCGTCGACCCCCCTGCCCCGTAGGTCACGGACACGAACGATGGAGACAACGGCTCGAGCCGGCGAACCGCCAACCAGAGAGCGTCCTCCATCTTCTCGGTCTTGGGAGGGAAGAATTCGAACGAGACGTCGATATCGCCGCTGCCGACTGTCCGGCTGCCACGCTCGATTGGCTCTGTCATCTCAGACCTCCACCGTCTCACGGCGATGCTTGGGGTGCCGTGCGCTGTCGAACTCCCGCTCGGCTGACCAGATGGTGACGGTCAGGCTGCCGTCTGGGCTGTCCACGCCGGGCAAGTCGCGCATCGCCAGGACCTTGAGGCCCGCATCCTGCAACCACGTCGCAATCTGCGCGTGGGAAAAGCCGAGCCGCTCGTGCGCGTACGCCTCACGCAGAAATTCCATGTCGTGCGGCGCAAAATCAACGATGGCCAGCCGGCCACCCGGGGCCAGAATTCGTGCGGCCTCGCGAATGGCCAGCGCTGGCTCAGCCAGGAAATGGAGAACCTGATGCATGATGACGGCATCAGCGACAGTGTCCGCGAGAGGAATGTCGTAAAGATCGCCCTGGCGGACGGCCGCGCGCGACAACGCCGCTCGCTCGAGCTTGCCGCGGGCATAGGCCAGCATGGCATGGTTGAGATCAAAGCCGACGCCGCGCTGGTAGCGATCGGCCATCAGCTCGAGCACCCGCCCTGTTCCTGTCCCCAGATCAGCCAGCAGATGAAACGGCCCAGCTCCAAGCGTCTCGCGCAACGCAGTCTCGACTTCGGCCTCCGCCACATGCAAGGAGCGGATACGATCCCACTCGCCGGCATGCTCCTCGAAAAAGCTCTGGGCGGCCAGCTCTCGCTCGTGCTTGATGGCCTCTGCGCGCTTGCGGTCTCGCACCAGCATCGGGTCGGCTGGATCGACGGCATCGAGTATGGCGCGCACCAAGCTGCCACAGGCTCCCCGCTCGACCCAATGAAAGTAGACCCAGCTCCCGTCCCGCAACCGCTCGACCAGTCCCGCTTCGGACATGAGCTTCAAGTGCCGGCTGATCCGAGGTTGGCTCTGACCAAGGATACGGGTCAGATCCTTGACGTTCAGTTCGCCGCCCGACAACAGCACAAGCATGCGCAGCCGCGTGGGCTCAGCCGCCGCCTTCAGGATCGCAATTGTCGTTTTCTGATCGAGCATCGTCTGCTCCGGAACGCCAACACCGCATCGAACAATATAAAGATATCTTTATATGTCAAGGGCAGCCGGTTGAATCCGATCCATGACCCGGATTAAATGATCTGACGCCCCATCGGAAGTTAAGATTGTAAGGCAGTGAGGGTGGCTAACGGTCTGGTCCAGAG
>JBKJYG010000529.1:0-7038 GCA_046715905.1 Hyphomicrobiaceae bacterium
ATCCCCAGAACGGGGCTCGTCCACAAGAGTTCGAAAATCTCGCCTTCGAGCATTTCTTCCTACAGCCGATGGACGGTCCCGACCGTGCCCGTAACACGGAATTGGCGGTCGCTTATTGCCAAGACAAACCCCGCTCGCGGGTGAGCCTTCAGACACACAAGCTCATGGGGATACCGTGAACAAGCCGACCCTTCGATCCCCGGGCCGGGACAATGAAACTGATAGACGCCTATGTGCGGCTTGTTTGGTCGTCGCCGATCATGTCCGTTGATTGGAGTATCGCGTCGAAGCTTCAGATGTCGATCTTCTCAGCGATCTCGATGGCGTCATCGACTTCGATGCCGAGACGGTGCTCTCGATCTTGGAATGTCCGAGCAAAAGTTGAACCGCTCTGAGGTTTCCGGTACGTCGGTAAATCAGCACCGCTTTCGTGCGGCGCAGCGAATGTGTGCCGAACTTGGCCGGGTCGAGACCGGGACGGGAATAAATCTAGCGCGCCATCGTCGTGTTCAATTGGCGGGGCGTGACATCGATGAACACGTCGACCTGCTGGCCGGGACGGATCGTTGCGCTCGTGGTCTCGATCGCATAGATGGCTTGCATGACGCGCGTATCGACGCGCTCCGTGGCTTGTCCAGAAAGCGCACGTTTGGGAATGACCAGAGGCTCCAGACGGACGAACCGCAATGTCATCGAGCGGTCCGCGGCACCTCTGACCGATGCCGTGGCTGTTCCAGCTGCGTCGTAGCGCGCAATGTCTGCTTCATCGATGTCGACGCGCACGTGCATCGGCTCCAACCGACCCATGATGATGAGCGCGGTCGCCGCGGCACTACTTTGCGCGGATGAGCCCGCCTGCGCATACTCGCCCGTGCGGACGTTGATCTGGAGGATCGTCCCGTCGGTCGGGGCACGAACGGTCCTGAGATCCAATTCCGCTTCGGCAAGGGCGACAACGGCTTTGGCCTTCTCGACAGCCGCGCGCTCGATTGCGATCGCAGCACCCGCATCTCCCTCCAGGAACAACGCGCGATTGGCTTCGGCCAGTGACAGCCGGGCCTGGGCACCGTCGAGACGCGCCTCGCTGGCTCTCAGAGCCGCTTTTCGTTTGGTGACCTCGCGCTCGGGTATGGACAGGCCAGCTTTCAGTTGGCCGGCGATCTGGACCATGTCGTCGGCTTCGTCTCGCTCGGCGCCCGCAGCCTCGATCGCCGTTTGCGCGATCTGGACCTCCGCCTCGAGACCAGAGATTCGGGCCCGGGCGTGATTGAGCCGCGCCTGGGCAATGACCAGGTCGCGCTGTCTCTGCACCAGAACCGCCTGGGCAACCCTGCGATCAATGATGAACAGCGGGGTGCCCCGCCCGATCTTTGCGCTGGGCTCGACGAGAACGCGTTCGACAGATCCCGAGACGTCGGTGCCGATCCTGATTTCCTGGCCCGATGGTTCGACGAGGCCCGAGGCCCCAATGAGGATGCCGCGCAAGGCGCCACCCCCATCCCTGACGGATGGCTGCAGCGGTGGCGCCTGCCGAGGCTCGACGATCGGGCGCGATTGGGAGGACTTCGACATGGACAAGACCGCACCCGTGACCGCTACCGCGGCCAATACCGGCAACCCGTACATCAGCACGCGCGAGTGACGGGCCATCAGGCAGCCTTTCTGTTCATATTGATTTCGAGGTCCATAATGCGACCGTCGCTCATGGTGGCAATTCGATCAGCATAAGGCAGGATGCGGTTGTCGTGCGTGACGATGATCACCGCGCGCTCGGGCCGCAGCGCCACGCGTCGCAGCAACTGCATCACATCTGATCCTGCGGCGGCATCGAGCATGGCCGTCGGCTCGTCACAAATGACGAGGCGCGGTTCGTGAATGAGCGCCCGAGCGATGGCCACGCGCTGCTGCTGCCCCATCGACAGCTCCGAGGGTCGTCTGTTCGCGTGAGAACCCAGTCCAAGTTCCTCGAGAAGTTTGACGGCGCGGGCATCGGCCGCCCGTTGTCTATGACCCTGCAGGAGAAGCGGCACGGCCACGTTCTCGGCCACGGTCAGCGCAGCCAGTAAATTGAACTGCTGCAGGACCAATCCGATATTGGCGCCCCGGAAGCGCGTCGCACGTGCCCCCGCGAGATCGGCGATCCGCGTGCCGAAGACCTCGACCTCGCCCTGATCTGGCACCAGAATGCCCGCAATGATCGAGATCAGAGTGGTCTTGCCGCAACCCGACGGGCCGACCAGAAGCGTGATGTCTCCCGCAAGCACTTCCAGATCGATACCACCCAGGACGCACGTGCGCAGGTCCCCATTGCCGAAATATCGAGTGACGCTGCGGCACTGTACGGCGACCTGCTGCTGCTGTGGGCGGCTCATACGCTACCCTCGCAACACGAGTGCGGGGTCGACGATCAGCACGCGGCGCAGACTTGCCACCGTCGCCAGGAGGATCACCAGCGCCATGAGGGCGCCAGTCGCGGCCGCGATCCACCAGGGCAGAACGAAGCCGCGCAGTGCCGAAGTGGGCGTGCAGGCGAATTCGAAAAATGCCGCCGCCAGACCCGTGCCAATGGCAATCCCGATGATCCCGACGAACCCCACTTGCACCAGAACCATCGCGATGATGCGGCCGTTCGTTGCCCCGAGCGCCTTGAGGCCGGCAAATTGCCTGAGATTGTCGGAAATAAAGGTGTTGAAGATCAGGCCCACAATCGCGGCCCCGACGATCAATCCCAGAATGATCGTCGTGGCAAAGTTGATGGGGATACCGGTGTTGCGCAGATAGTAGCTGATCGTGCGCGATGCGAAATCGTCGGCAGCATAGGCGCGCAAACCCGTTCGAGCGGTTATTCTCTCGGCGACACTGCGCGGGTCCTGATCGGGTGCGGCGCGCGCCTGGATGAACGACAGCTGGTTGCGTCCTGTCGAGAGGTAATTCAGGGACTGATTGTAGCGGGTGTAGATGATGACTTGCGCCGAGAAAGCGGCTGCTGCGTCGGTAATTGCGGTGACCACAGCGCGTCGATCGTTGAGTTCGAGCGTTTTGCCGAGGACAAGCGGCTCACCAGGCCAGAGCTGCGAAAATCCGTACCGGTCAATGGCAATGGCATCGGGTCGTCGCAGATCGTCGACCGAGCCGATGATGAAACGCTGCGTCACACCGATCAGCGTGGTGTCGTCGACACCCAGAAGCATGGCGTTTCGCATGCGACCGTCGGCCGTCTTGACCGGCGTCGACCCCTTGAAGAGGGGCACGGCCCACGCGACGCCTGGAACGCTGCGGACCTTGAACAGCTCCCCATCTCGCATGGGCCGACTCAGGTCCAGATATTCGGTCGATGGGTCCATGATCCAGATATCGACCTCCTGCGCATCTGCAATCAGGTTCTGCGATCGCATCATCAAGCCGACGAACAGCCCGCCTTGCTGCGTGATCAGCAGCGTTGCAAACGCCACGCCGATGATGAGCCCGAACAGCTTGGTGCGGTCACCCAGCAGCATTTTCAGGGCTACGCTGGTCATTGCCGTGCTCACGCTCATCTTCTGTTGGCCGCGAGCTTGATGCCATGACGGCACGCTGGACCCGCAACTGATAACTGCTCGAAGCAATCGGCGCGCCAGCGTCGAGGCGGTCGCCTCGTTGTAGTCCCGCGCGGGGGGGTGTCACTTACTCCGCGGCTTGTCTCTGCTCGAGCGATAGCGGGCATTCGGCCCACAGCACGCCCAGCGCCTCACACAGTTTGTCCATTTCGGCATCTGAATGCAGCGGCGATGGCGTCAGGCGCAGTCGCTCGGTGCCTTTCGGAACGGTTGGATAATTGATCGGCTGCACATAAATACCGAAGCGGTCGAGCAGTGAATCCGTGATCTTCTTGCAAATCACCGGGTCGCCGACGAAAACCGGTACGATATGGCTGTCATTGTGCATGACCGGAATGCCGGCATTTTTCAGTTTGCGCTTCAGCGTGTGGGCGCGCTCCTGATGGGCGGCTCTTTCTGCGGTGGACGTCTTCAAATGGCGAATGCTGGCAAGTGCCCCCGCCGCGATCGCCGGCGCCAGTGACGTCGTGAAAATGAAGCCCGGCGCGAAAGAGCGGATGGCATCGCAGATATCCCGGGTGCCTGCAATATAACCGCCCATCACGCCAAAGCCTTTGGCCAGGGTGCCATTGATGATGTCGACGTCCGCCATGGCGCCGTCGCGTTCCGCGATCCCGCCACCGCGCCGACCGTACATACCGACTGCGTGCACCTCGTCGAGGTAAGTGAGCGCTTTATGGGTTTTCGCCAGCGCGCAGATCGCCGCAATCGGCGCGATCGTCCCATCCATCGAATAGACGCTCTCAAAGGCGATGATCTTGGGTGTCTCGAGTGATACCGATTGCAACTGGCGTTCGAGCTCCACGAGGTTGTTGTGCGACCAGACCCGCTTCTGACCGCGGCCGTTGCGGATCCCGGCAATCATCGAGGCGTGGTTCTTCTCGTCCGAAAAAACGACGACACCTGGAAGCAGGTTCTGAAGGGTGGCCAGCGTCGTATCGTTGGCCACGAAAGCCGACGTGAAGACGAGCGCTGCCTCCTTCCCATGCAGGTCGGCAAGCTCCTGCTCGAGTTCGACATGGTAATGTGTCGTTCCGGAAATGTTGCGTGTGCCGCCAGATCCCGCACCGACACGATCGATAGCTTCGTGCATGGCCCCCAGGACCAGGGGATTCTGTCCCATTCCGAGATAATCGTTGGAGCACCAGACCGTAATGTCGCGTTTCCCACCAGGGCCGTGGTGCTGCGCCGACGGAAAACGGCTGCGCACGCGGCAAATGTCGGCAAAAACCCGATAACGCCCTTCGTCTTTGAGCGCTTGCAATGCGCGACTGAATGTTTTCTGATAATCCATTAAACTAACCCTCTTACCGAGCGGAAAGGACGTGCGCAGATAGCGCAGGGCCTTTGAGAGCCTACTGCAGGACTATTGATCCCACTTCGATGCTTGACCAGACGGTCTCAAGTCCAGGGGCTCCTAAGACTAAAGTTCAGGGCTCATCCGACATTCGTCTGGTAAATTTCAAAGCGATTTAGTCAGCCCCTTCGCAACCAAGCTGCGCTCGCACACTATCAGCCGTAAGGAATGTCCCTTGTTGGCCCGTGGCGTCGAGCGGTCGACGCTCGGTGTTCGGCCAGTCCGGCGATCGAGGACGATTTACCCACTCGACCCGAACCGACCGCTCGCTCCAGTTGGTGTCCGCTGTCCGAGGTCCCGCGGCCATGCCATTTCGCTGATCCCTGCACCGCGCAAGGCAATCAACCAATGGCAGCTATCTCTGCCCATCGACCGTCAAGCCTTCGACGCAATGTGAGAATGACCCTGAGCACGCATTTTATTGCGCGTTCCTCGATGTCCAAAGCAGACACGGAGCACGACAAAGGGTGCACAGCGAACGTCGATCATGCGAGCTGAATGATCATTGCCTCGAATGGTTGGGACGAGGTCACTTCGCTAATATGGGCCTTGCCTCTTGTGTCCTCCAGCAAAACGGCTGAGCCCGGCATCAGGTCGGGCGAGTCGCCAAGACTGCTCGTCACGCGTATCGTGCCTCCAGTGCAGATGATGACTTGCCGACACGGCGTGGGGTGTAGCCCGCCATCCCATTCGGTCGGGCAGAGGACATAGGCCCACGCCTTTGCAGTTTCGGGCTCCGTGAAGAAATGCGGTTTTGCCAGGGACGAGTCGTCTCGAAGTGTCATCGGGTATTCGATCACAACGAAGTGGCTCTCGCCGGTTTCATCTTCGTATAAGCGCAGCAGCTTCATTCAACACCTCGAAGAGGTTTTGCCTTACCACCCCGGGTCGCTCGGCTTAAGGCCCATCAGCACCTGCGAGCAGACTCGTAATGGGCAGGGAAGGCCGAGTTGTGCTGCACAGCCACCTGAATGGTCGCGAAAGTGCCGCTCCAGCGGATTGCGCGTGTGGATGGCATTGGTTCCGGCATCGCGGAAAAACGATTTCGACGGAACGGGCGGCCTCGTGCATTGCGTGCGTGATTGCGAGCCTTGCATTGGCAATCTTGCGTGTCGGATCGTCCTCTTTCAAGCGACCCGCGTCCCACGCTGCACCGACTGCAACTATGACATAGGCTCGTGCGGCATTGAGGATGGCCTCAGCCTCGCCGATGCGGGCTTGCACATGCAGCCTATCTCTCAACAAGGCTGGTGGCCCGTCGATGCATCACGAGTGGCTATGTCAATGAAGGCTTCGATTGCGCCGCGTGCAATTCCAAGCGCGTTCGCTAAGGTCGCAGTCCAGAGGAACGTCAACAACATGCGAGGAAGATAAAGAGGTCCTCGGAAAGCACCTCCGTCGCATGCCCTTTGCCAGTCGTATTGACGTCGAGGATCGTGTCGCGGGGCGCATGATCAATTCATCCCCGGCGCTGCCGACGAAACGAAAACTACCGACAATGCAAATCACTAAGCATTTATATTCGTGGGGCCACCAGTTGCACTCGACCTCGGCCGCCTTCACCCGCGATCTGATCGGGCTCTTCACGGTGACGCGCCCGGCATCGCGCTGGAGCAGAACTGGCTGGAGGCGACGGCCGGCTACCGTATGCCTGTCACTTATGCCAGCGCCCTGAAGGCCTCCGTTACCGCGTAGGCTTCTTTGATCATGCGCCCGTCGTGCAAGGCCGGCTCGGCTTCAGCTACAGGTTCTAGGGTCGCTGTTTCCTCGAACAGACCACGAGCCGCGCTTCCCCGGGGATACGCCGCTCTTTTTTGGTCCCCGCGCGACCTCGGTGAACACCCGATGAACACTCTGTTTTTTTCTATTCAGTCTCACTGTGCTTTAATGATGCAACGGCATCGCTGCCGAAGACCTAAACGAGGAGCGAAAGAAACATGCGAACAATGATTAGTGCAGTTGTCCTAGCCGCCGGCTTAGGTTTGGCGAGCATGTCAAGCGTTGTGGCCGCACCCAACAGCTCTGGTAGCTTCGGTGGGGGCGTTCTCGAAGACCGTGTGGAGAAAGTGCAATACTGGGGAGGTG
>JBKJYG010000530.1:0-5147 GCA_046715905.1 Hyphomicrobiaceae bacterium
AGTCGAGACTGGCCAAGGCGCGCCGCTCGCGACGAACTTGCAGCCCCACGCGCACCATCCCGACCGCATGGGAGACCTCATGCCAAGCCGCCGACAAGCCCGCGACAGTGCGACCCAAGATGTCGGCGCTGGAACTCGGAGGGAGGTAAAAAGCTCGATGCCACATCGGATGGCCCCCTTCTATTTAATTTCTACAAGCTGAAAATAGTCTCATCCCTTGCATAATGAAAACGAATGTTGTTTATAGTTATCATAACACAACGCTATGGAGAGGACCAATGTCGGCGCGGCGTGATCTGGATCTCAATCTGCTTCGGGCGTTTGCCGCTGTGGTCGAGATCGGCAGTGTCACGGCGGCCGCGCGCTTTTTAAACCGCACCCAAGCCGCCGTAAGCTTGCAGATCAAGCGCCTCGAAGAGCAGCTGGGGCAAGACCTGTTTGAGCGGCAGCACAAGAAGTTCGTGCTCACCCAGGCGGGCGAGCTGCTGGTCGGCCTTGCTCAGCGACTACTCGCGGTCAACGACGAGGTTTGGGATCGCATGACGACGCCCAGTTTCGAGGGTGAGGTTCGGCTCGGCGTTCCCGTTGACATCATCACGACGTATGTGCCGCCGGTTCTCCGCCGCTTCAATTCCAACTGGCCGCGCGTGCAGGTCAGCATCATCGCCAAGAACTCGCACGAATTGATCGAGGATCTCGAGGCGGGCGCGTTGGATCTCGCCCTGACGACTGAAATTGCTTCAGAACGTTCCGGCGAACGGCTGGCGACGGAGCCGCTCGTCTGGTTTGGCGCGTCGGGTGGATCGGCACATCGGAGCGTGCCGCTGCCGATCGCCATCGGCGGCAGGACCTGTCGCTTCCGGCCGGCCGCCCTTGATGCCTTGCGAACCGCGGGACGCGATTGGCGGATCGTGCTGCAGGTTCCCAATCAGGATGCGGTCAACGCGACCGTGGCCGCCGGACTCTGCGTGAGTATCCTGCTGAAGGAGACCGTGCCCGCCGGGCTCGACGTACTCGCCGCCTCGGCCGGTCTGCCGCCGCTGCCCGAGTTCGCCTTGAACCTGCACGTGCCAAGGACGGCCCACGAGACGGCACAGGAGCTGGCGCGTCACATCCGGGCCGAGTTCGCCCAACGCGCCATCTTGAAAGGCGAGGCGCCATCGCGTGCCGCACGGCGGGACAGCTTTCGTGTCAGCGCGGCCCCGCTGCGTGGGGCGGCAGCCGGGCGCCTGCGTCGTGCGGATCGGCCGCGAGCGTAGGTCAATGGCTTAAGGATGCCCCAGCGTGCCCATGCGGAACCGCACGCGCGAGTCGGCGGGATCCATCAACCGCTTCACCTTCGGCCCATCCGTTGGCTTGACCCGCAGCAGCACGAAGCAGGTGCCGTTCGATTCACGCAGCATGCGCGCGCCAGCCGGCAGATCACTCTCTTTCTCGATCGAGCAGGTCGATTTGATGCCGGCGCCGATGGCCATCTGCTCGAGGTCGACCCCCAGGCAGGTGTGGCTTTTCTGGTAACCGGTCTCGCCATAATGACCGTTATCGACGCATAAAATGCGCAGATTAGGCGGATTCAGCACCGAAACGGTGGCTAAAGCGCCGACATTCATGAGCAACTCGCCGTCGCCGGTCGCCACCAGGACCTTCTTATCCGGCCGCGCCAGAGCCAGCCCCAGACCGATCATGACGGCAGCACCCATGGCGCCCGCCAGGCCGTAGTAGTTGTTGCCGTCCTGTGAGATCGAGGCCAAATCCTTTGCCGTGCCGGCGAGACCCGCAACCAGAAGAAAATCTTTGTGGTTGCCGATCAGGGCCGGGACAGCCGTGATGCGGTCGAGGGTATAGCGCGGGCCGGCGGTGCGCTCGATGGCTTCCGGATGTGGTGATGTGCTCATGTGATCCTCAGAATGCCTTGGCGCCGATCAGTTTCTGGCCCAGCAGAACGGCGACGGCCTGCCCCGATTTAAAGGCCATCGTAGCGGCTGCATCGATCGTCGGCACGACGGCCTCCGGCGACGTGATCTCGCACACGACGAAGTCCATGGCCTTGAGGATGGGCTTGGTCGCCTGGCCCATCGACATCTGCCACGGATTGCCTTCGCCGAAGTCCCCGCGCATCGACAGAATGGTGAGGAACGGGAATCTCCCGCCCTTCACCATGGAGAAGAAGTTGATGCAATTGCCCAGGCCGCTCGACTGCATCATGAGCACGCTGCGGGCGCCGCCCAGATGCGCGCCGCAGGCCAGCGCGACGCCTTCCTCCTCGGTGGTCAGGGCCACCGAGCGAACGTCCTTGTCGGCCAGCGAGCGGTCGATACAGATGCGATGGCCGGCGTCGGGCACGTAGCTGAACTGCGTCACGCCATGGCGCTTTAATGCATCATAGAGTTGGTGCTGCCAGCCCGTGGCGATCTCTTCGGCATGTTCGCTTTCCGTCATCGTAGCAGCCATGGGGCGGCGGTCCCTGTGTTGCGGGTCTGGGCATTGCGCGGCATGGTAGTGGCCCACCAAAGATGCGGCAAGGCGGTTCGGCGCAGCGCGGCGGGCCATTGCTGGAAATGGTTTTGGGCCTGCTCGCGCGCTTGCCTCAGCGGCGGGCGGATGTTCTGATGGCCCATCCGGTCGCGCGGCAAACGACGCACCGGAAACTTGCGTTGCATGCCGCGCCATAAGCGGCAGCACGGATCTCAGGAGGGTCGCATGTCCGAAGGTTGGGGCCGCGTTGGCCGTTTTAAGCAGTCACTCCGTGGCTCATTTCTTTTGCTGTTGGGATTGTGCCCCGGCATGTTGATGTCCGCGAGCCACGAGACGAGGGCGCAAGGCCCCGGCGATTGGCCAAACAAAACCGTCAAGGTCATCATCAATTTCGGGCCGGGCGGCTCGGCCGACAATTCCATGCGCCCGTTCGCCGAGCGGCTGTCCCGCGCGCTTGGACATCAGTTCGTGCTCGAGCATCGCGGTGGCGCCTCGGGTGCGATCGGTCTTGAGGCGTTGGTTAAATCGCCCGCCGATGGATACACGTTCCTGGTCACGCCGGTCTTGAGCGTCGCCATCCTGCCGCATCTGCGCAAGGTGGCCTACGATCCGCTGCGCGACCTCATGCCGGTGACGCAGTTTACCGACGGAACGTTGCTGGTGGCTGTGCATCCCTCGCTGCCGGCAAAGTCGATCCAGGAACTCGTGGCCCACGCCAAGGCCAACCCCGGCAAGGTGAGCTGGGGCACCGCCGGCATCGGCTCGCAGGGCCATATCTTGTCGGAATCCTTCAAGCTGGCGGCAGGGGTCGACATCCTGCATGTGCCCTATCGCGGGGGCGGGGAATCCTTGGCGGATCTTCTGGCCGGGGTCGTGCAGGTGCACGCCGACCCCAACACCATGCCGAGCGTGGCGGCCGGCAAGGCGCGGCTGCTGGCGGTCGTGGACAAAGCGCGGCATCCCGATTATCCCGACGTGCCGATGCTGAAGGAGATCTATCCCGAGATCGATTTCGTGGCTTGGTTCGGCATGTTTGCCCCTATCGGCACGCCGCCAGCCATCGTCACAAAATTGGCCCGCGAGATGAATAAGATCGCGCGCGACCCCGAACTCGGACCGCAACTGCGGAAGCTTGCGCTGGCACCCAACCCCGGCACGCCCGAGGAGTTGAAATCGCTGCTGACCGCCGACTACGAGCGTTACGGAAAGCTCATTCGCAAGCTCAATATCCGTATCGATTGACGGTCAGCCTGTAGCACGCGCTCGTCAGGTGATGTTGGCGAGCCGCGTGTCGAGTGACAGTACCAGACACCAATGTGGCTCGAAGTCGGCGCCAAGCGGCCAGATATAGTCCTTGAAGTCCGTGATGAGGCGCTCTTCATAGCGCTGGAACCACTCGCGGCGGCAGAGTACGAATTTGGTCGCCGCGACGATCGTCTCGCGATCGATGACCGCCAGGACGCACATCTCGGGATGGGCGGCAAGATAGTCGTGCACGGCCACCATCAGGGTCGGATAGCCTGGATGCAGCATGTCGTCGAGCACGATCAGCCCGGCGGGATCGAGCACGGCAGTGGCCAACGCCAGATCGCGCGTGAGTGCGTCGCGCGAATGTTCGCCGTCGATGTGGAACAGTCGCAAGCGATGTCCGTCGAGTTTGGCCAGCAGCGCATCCGGAGCCAAAGTCCGGCTGTCGGTCTTCCATGTGATACGTTGCGCGTCATCGATGCCTTGAGCCCGGCAATTGGCCTCGAAACGATCTTGAACGCCCGGATTAGGCCAGTCGAACAGGTCGATTCCGAGAGCCCGCTCCCCCGGTTGCAGCGCGTGCGCCATCGCAATGAAAAAACGACCCTCGAAGGTGCCGATCTCGGCGATAGGACCCGACACGCCGAGCTCCGCCTGAATGCGCAGCATTCCGCTCACGACGGCGGCTGCAAAGCGTGACGACATCCCGACTATGGTGTCGTAGCCCTCGCTCAGATAGCGCTCGACCGCGACCACGCCTGAGGCCGGGTAGCCGCCGGTGACCGTGATGCTCTGCGGGGATGACGCGAATGCGCTTTTGTCATCGAGTTCGTCGATCGGCATCGAAGCATCCTCGCTGGTGATCCGCACGTCCTGCGCCCTAAGGCCCGTTGCGGCGGATCGAGGTAAACCGACGATATCGCGGATTTTCTCGACAAAATGTGGATCGGTCCAAGTCTTGCTGCGATGCGGGGCCACCCGGAAGCCCCTGGACGACGGCGTGTTGTGAATGCGGGCTGGGACGGAAGGTTGGGCTCCGCAGGGAGCCGAACAAAGGATGCCGTCGGGACAAAGAAAACAGGTTAGGAAGAGGATATCATGCCATCAGATGCGATAGCCTGATCCCAAAAGACGCGATAGCCTGATCCAAGACCTCGACTGACCACGTTAACGGAGTAGGTCCAGACATCTCGACCTTGTTTAAAGAGGACATCTGAACTTGGGCCTGACAGGTCTGAACAATTGCCTTCACCAACCAGTTAATGTTCCCTACGCTCAACCGCCGCTACCCTAGGAGGCACTAGTAATGCGCACCCCAAAGAGCATTGCAGACGTTGTTTTGCAATGTTCTCCAGATTGCGTTAAGGTACTCGATGCTGACGGAAAGGTCCAGTTCTTCAACGAGAGCGGGCTTTGTGCAATGG
>JBKJYG010000531.1:0-5997 GCA_046715905.1 Hyphomicrobiaceae bacterium
CCTCCCGATCGAAGGAATCTGCGCATGCGCTCGTGTGCCAGCTCGGGCACTTCAAAATGGACGAAGTGCCCAGCATCCTCCGCTTTTTCGAGCCGGAAGTTCTCGAAATAATCCCCGAGTTTGTCCGCGAACTCAAAGCGCAGCACCGGATCGTGCGCGCCCCACAGCATGTAACTCGGAGTTCTGATCTTCGGCAGAGCCACCGCTCCTTCCATCATGCGCCGCCGAAAGCGGCTCACGCCGACATACCAATCGAAGCCGCCCTGCAGATTGCCCGGTCGCATGAAGTTGTCGACCCACTCCTCGAGAAAGGGATCGAATGCCGATGTTTGATGTGACCAATGGGTCAGGAAATGACGGAAGTAAATACGGCACGCCGCGCGCGAGGACCCGACGAGTTCGGCCGCAAAATCCTTCTGATGGAACTGCTGATACCAGGTTTCGGGAAAGTACCGGTAATCGCCCCATCGCTGTCCGATGCCGGGGTAAGCACAGTTAAAGAAGAACAACTTTGTGACGCGTTCGGGCCACGCCAGCGCAAACTGCTGTGCCACGAACGAGCCGACGTCATGTGAGACGATGGCAAATTTTTCGAGCCCGATCGCGTCGGCGAAATCACGCAGGTCCTTCGCCAGGAGCTGCGGCGAAGTTCCAGCCGTGCTGCGCGGAACCTTGCTCACGGTGCGTCCAAAGCCCCGCAGGTCCGGCGCGATGCAGTCGAAATGATCGAGCAGTGCTGGGATATTGTGCAGCCAGACGCGCTTCCACTCGGGCCAGCCGTGCAGGAAGACCACCGGCCTGCCGGCTCCGCCGCGCACATAGCTGATGTCGAGCTCACTCGTGACGGCCGTCCGACCCGACCAGTCGAGACGATCGGAATCGTCCCCTGAACTCGAACCGCGCCCAATGGTCATGTCATTCCTCCAAGGCCAGAACGCCGTTTGATCGTCCTAACGGCCAACGCTCGCACGTGAGAGCTGATCAGCGCCAGGCTCCGGCCGCAAGTCGCTTCACAGGCGATGGCTGGAGGTGCCGGCGACTTTCGCCGGAACCCGTACCGAACGATGGCGTTCAACATGTTCCGCCCCTCACAAAAGATGACGGGACTCCCTCATGAAATCACAGATGCCCTCCAAGGGCTTTACGCGCCGTTCGGTTTTATCGGCCTCAGCAGCTGTAGCCGCCGCTCCGCTGGCGAGGGTTGAGGCTCAAGAGAACCCCACCGCCCAACTCGGAGGGCCCCAGCCCGCTGATCCTGAGCAAAGCTCGATCCGGCTCGAGATCAATGGCCGACAGTTCAGGTTAAGCGCCGATAATCGCACCACGCTGCTCGACGCATTGCGCGAGCACTTTGGCCTGACCGGAACCAAGAAAGGCTGTGACCACGGTCAATGTGGCGCCTGCACGGTACATGTCGCCGATCAGCCCGTGCTGTCCTGCCTGACGCTTGCAGCCGCGGTCGACGGACAGCGGGTCACTACCATTGAAGGCTTGGCCGCGCTCGATGGCGGGCTCAGTCCGATGCAGCAGGCGTTCATCGATCACGATGCTTTCCAGTGCGGCTATTGCACGCCTGGCCAGATCATGTCCGCCGTCGCTTGCGTCGAGACCGGTGCGGCGGCCTCCGACGATACCATTCGGGAGTACATGAGCGGAAATCTGTGCCGTTGCGCGGCCTATCCCAACATTGTTGCCGCAATCCGCGATGCGCGCACGAAGATGGAGAGGACCTGATATGGAACGGTTTGCGTTCGAACGGGCTCAAACCCCCGAGGAGGTCATAACTCTCCTCGCTCAATCTGCCGCCGCACCCAACGGTCCACAAACCGCCGTGCTTGCGGGAGGGACAACGCTCATCGATCTGATGAAGCTCAACGTGATGCAGCCCGATCGGGTTGTCGATATCAATCTGCTGGCGAACGAGTGGAGCGGCATCGATCTGCAAGCTGGCGAGCTTCGCCTCGGCTCACTCGTGCGCATGAGCGACGTTCTGCGGCAAGAGGAAGTGGTTGCCGAGTTCCCCGCCTTGGCGCGTTCGCTGTCGATGGCCGCCAGCACGCAGTTGCGCAACATGGCAAGCCTGGGCGGCAATCTACTGCAGCGGACACGCTGCACGTATTTCCGCGATACCAAATGGGAGGCCTGCAACAAACGTCAGCCAGGATCTGGGTGCAGCGCGCTCGAGGGCTACAATCGCCTGCATGCCGTCCTGGGAGTGTCAGATGCCTGCATTGCCACCTACCCGGGTGATTTCGCGCCAGCCCTGGTCGCGCTTGACGCCCAAATCGACGTGGTGGGGCCAAGTGGGCCCCGGACATTGGCGGCTGCCGCCTTGCATCGCGAGCCGGGCACCACGCCGCATATCGAGACCACGCTGCAGCCGGCCGAACTGATTGCCGCTATCCGCGTGCCTCGATCCGCACTGACGCGCCGTTCGACCTACGTGAAGGTGCGCGATCGGGCCTCCTATGAGTTTGCCGTCGTCTCGGCGGCCGTGGCGCTCGCTCTTGATGCCGACAAAAGGGTCCTCGACGCCCGCATAGCCCTGGGCGGCGTTGCCTCGAGGCCCTGGCGCGCGACCGCGGCCGAAGATGCGCTAAAGGGCAAGGTTCTCAATGAAGCCTCAGCCAGCGAAGCCGCGAAACAGGCTTTCACCAGCGCCCGGACGAGGCCTCTCAACGCATTCAAAGTCGAAATCGGGCAGCAAGCCGTGGTGCGTGCACTGCTCGAAGCCGGCACGATGGAGATCTGAAGATGAGCAGTAAAGCGGTTCCCGATCGTCAAGCCAACATGGGCGTGCCCATCCCGCGTGTCGAAGCCCGCGATAAAGTCACCGGCCGCGCGCAATATCCTGCCGACGTGCCAGTCGCCAATCCCGCTTACGCCTGGCTGGTAACGAGCGCGATTGCCAAAGGAGAGGTGACCGCCATCGATCGAACCCAGGCGCAAGCAGTGCCCGGCATTCTCGATATCGTCACGCATGAGGACATCAGTGGGGACCTGCATCCGCCAACCTTCCTGAAGCAAGGCGGCACGTCGTCGACGACCATTCGCCCACTGACATCTCGCAAAATTCTGCACGACGGGCAGATCGTAGCGGTTGTGGTGGCTGACACCCTGGAAGCTGCACGCGAAGCCGCCTACGCGATCAAGGTTTCCTATGCCTCGGAGCCCGCCGCGGCCAGTTTCGGCAGTGCTGGCGTGACCACGGCCCCCGCGTCCAAAGATGATCCCCAGGCCAAGGATCTGGCGGTTGGTAATTTCGACCAAGCGTACGCGACCGCGGCCGTAAAATTCGAGGCTGAGTACGGGACGTCCACCCAACATCACAACCCCATCGAGCTGTTCTCGACTACCGCCGTTTGGGACAACGACCAACTGACGATCTACGAGCCCAGTCAGTTCGTTTTCGGCCTGAAGAACGGCGTCGCCGAGCAGCTCGCCATGCCGGCTTCAAAAATCCGCGTCGTGAGCACCTACGTTGGAGGCGCTTTCGGCGCCAAAGGCTCGGTCACGCCGCGCACCGCCATTGTTGCCGTGCTCGCCCGCCGCCTTCAGCGTCCTGTCAAACTCGTCATGACGAGGGAACAAGGCTTCACCAATTCGACCCATCGCGCTGAAACGCGGCACAGCCTGAAGATTGGTGCTCAACAGAACGGCAAGCTCATTGCCTTGAGCCACGAAGGCTCCGAGGTGACGTCGCGGCCCGACAGCTATTCTGTCTCCGGAACCAAGACTACGGCTCGCATCTACGCCGTGCCCAACATTATTGCCAAGGTCAACGTCGTGCACGCAGATCGCTCGACGCCAGGGTTCATGCGGTCGCCGCCCGAAGTGCCCTACATGTTCGCACTCGAGTCGGCGCTCGACGAGCTGGCCACCAAATTGCAGATGGATCCGATCGAGCTCAGGCGGGTCAACGACACGCAAAACGAGCCGTTCAAAAATCTTCCCTACACCAGCCGATCGTTGATGAAGTGCTACGACGAGGCCTCCGCCGCATTCGACTGGTCACGCCGCAAGGTTGAACCTCGCTCGATGCAGGACGGAGATTGGCTCGTCGGATTGGGATGCGCGACGGCGATTTATCCATCGCACGTGGCATCTGCGGCCGCGCGCGTGCGAATGACGGTCGATGGCGAAGCGCGCGTGGAGATCGCGGCTCACGACGTCGGCTCCGGCACGTACACCGTTGTCGCGCAGACCGCGGCCGAGCGTCTGGGTCTCAAGCCAGAGCAAGTGCGTGTGGTGATGGCCGATTCAGCGTTGCCGCCAGCGCCAGTTTCGGGGGGATCGAACGTGACCGCGAGCGCCTGCAACGTGGTCGCGAAAGCCTGCGACGCAATCCGGGACAAGTTCGTCGGCGCGGCACGCCAGATGGCCATGGGCCCGGCTGGCAATGAGACGTATCGGCTGGAGGCCGGCAAGCTCGTGGCGTCCGCAGGCCAATCCGTTGACCTGAAGGCTCTGTTCGAGCGGATGGGTGCTGGCGCCATCGAGGAATATGCCGAGTATGTTCCCGAGGGCAGCAAGCCGGGAGCGATGGCCAAGCTCTATAAGGGCGGCATAACGATGACCGGCGGCATGGACGGCGAGGATCGCGTCTCGGCGGCGTTCGGTGCTGAATTCGTCGAGGTCCATATCCACAAGCGGACCCGCGAAATCCGTGTCCCTCGAATTGTGGGAGCCTTTGCGGCGGGACACATCGTCAATCCGCGCACCACGCACAGCCAGCTCATGGGCGGGTTGATCTGGGGCATCTCTTCCGCTCTGCACGAGGACACTGAATTGGATGCCCGCGCGGCCCGGCTGGTCAATACCAACCTGGCTGACTACCTCATCCCGGTGAACGCCGACATCGGGGATGTGCAGGTCATTCTGGTTCCGGAAGAGGATACCAAGGTCAATCCGCTTGGTATCAAGGGCGTGGGCGAACTGGCCAACGTCGGCACCTCGGCCGCCATCGCCAATGCGGTCTATCATGCGACGGGCATTCGCATTCGGGAGTTGCCAATCCGTCTGGAAAAGCTGCTGGTCTCATGAGCGCGCGCCGGCGTCATAGCGCATCTTGTGGCATTGAAGCGGCAAACGCCAAACCTCCACTAACCGCGCGTACCCGGTGCGCGCGGCCATGCGGCCTCCCCGGCAACCGCTAAATGGATTTTGTAGTCTGGGCGATCGCGCGTTTCAGCAGTGCGAG
Source organism: Hyphomicrobiaceae bacterium (assembly GCA_046715905.1). Classification (GTDB taxonomy): domain Bacteria; phylum Pseudomonadota; class Alphaproteobacteria; order Rhizobiales; family Hyphomicrobiaceae. The sequence continues at coordinate 5,201 of JBKJYG010000531.1, forward strand.
CACAGTGACTTCTTCGGATGACAAGCCGCCGAAATCGCGCCGCATCTCGTCGTCGATCTCTGCCTCGACCTCCTGCAGGAACTGGCCCCGCGCGTAGCCGTCGATGATGGCTGGATGCACGTAGCATTTACGGCAGATGGTTGGAGTGTTACCGAGACGTCCAGCCACGCTCTCAATGGCCGCGCGGATGTTTTTCTTGGTCGCGGTTTGTGAATCGACGTGCTGAAATTCGCGCAATGCCAAAGCAGCAAGGACCGTTCCGGCCCAGGTTCGGAAGTCCTTGGCTGTGATCGCGCTGCCCGTTATTTCCTGCAGATAGGCGTTAATGTCGGACGAGTCGATCGACCGGAGTTCGCCGTCATCGTCTTTGTATTGAAACAAGTCCTGGCCGGGCAAATCCTGACACGCCTTGATCACACGGGCGACCCGGCGGTCCCTGATTTTGAGGCGCCACGTCTTGGCGCCCTTGCCGACGAAGTGAAAGCGGATCTCCGAGCCTGAGATATCGACGTGCTTGTTGCGCAGCGTGGTCAAGCCGTAGCTATCGTTTTCCTTGGCGTACTCTGCATTTCCCACGCGGATCAGCGTCGTTTCGAGGAGGTTCACCACGGTTGCCAACACCTTTATGCGCGGCATGCCTCTCAGGCTCATATGCTCGTCGACCGTGCGGCGAATACCGGGCAGCGCACGCGCAAAGTCGGTCATGCGTTCGAATTTCGTACTGTCACGGACCTCGCGCCAGCGCGCATGGTATTTGTATTGTTTGCGCCCGCGGGCATCCCTGCCCGTAGCTTGAA
>JBKJYG010000532.1:0-3014 GCA_046715905.1 Hyphomicrobiaceae bacterium
TGATGCGATCGACGCCGCCCTCGGCGACATCGCGGCCCACGGCGTGACGTTGGGCGCCATCGCCGCCGCGCACGGCCTACCACTCGACCCCACACTCATTGCGTACAGCCATGCCTTTGTCGCTAACCTGGTCTCGGCGGCCATCCGGCTCTCGGTGGTTGGACAAACCGATGCGCAACGGATCATGGCGGCGTTGTCGCCGATGCTCTATAGAGCCTGCGAAGAAGCGGCTGGATCATCTCTCGACGATCTCGGCACCGCCACCTTTCGCGCCGATCTGGCCAGCATGGGCCACGATAGCCAGTACACGAGGTTATTCCGCTCATGAGCTCCCCGCATGGCCCCTTGCGCGTCGGGATCGGTGGCCCGGTCGGCTCCGGCAAGACCACCCTTACCGCCGCGCTCTGCAGCGTGTTCCGGGATCGCTTCGATATCTGCGCCATCACCAACGATATCTACACCAAGGAGGACGCCGAGATCCTGATGCGCCTGCAGGCGCTCCCGCTCGACCGGATCATGGGCGTCGAGACCGGCGGTTGCCCGCACACCGCGATCCGCGAGGACTGCTCGATCAACCTCGCAGCCATCGACACCATGCGCCGACGGTTTCCAAAGCTTGATCTTGTGCTGATTGAATCGGGCGGCGACAATCTCGCAGCCACGTTTTCGCCGGAGCTGGCCGATCTGACGATCTACGTCATCGATGTGGCGCAAGGCGAAAAGATCCCGCGCAAGGGCGGCCCCGGCATCACCCGCTCCGACCTGCTGGTGATCAACAAGACGGACCTGGCACCCCACGTCGGCGCCGATCTCGGCGTTATGGAACGCGATGCGCGGCGGATGCGCGGCGACAAGCCATTCGTGATGTCTGCCATTCGCTCCGGGTCAGGCGTCGAGGCGATCGCGAATTTCATCGAGAAGACAGGCGGGCTGACCTCGTCGAAGCCGGCATGACCACGCCGGCCGTCCCCTCCTCTACAGGCAGCGCCGTTGTCATGCCGCCCGCACGCGGCGCTGTTTTCCAGGGCATCGCGCTGATGCTGATGGCTGGCCTCTGCTCGTCGCTCCTACATATTGGCGTGCGTTACGTCAGCCCCCACCTGCCATCGATCGAGATCGTGGCGTTGCGATCGTTATTTTCCCTGCTCTTCACGTTGCCCGTCGTCATCTTCACCTCGGGCCTGGCCTGGAAAACCCGACGCCCGGATCTCCAGATTGCGCGCGGCATCGTTGGCGTGGCTTCGATGTGGTCCTGGTATTATGCGCTCGCACATCTCCCGCTCGCCGACGCGGGTGCGCTCAGCTTCACGACGGGGCTGTTCGTCATCATCGGTGCTGCGACCTACTTCGGCGAGACGGTCGGCTGGCGGCGCTGGTCGGCGGTCGCGGTCGGTTTCCTGGGGGCGATGGTGATCCTGCGCCCTGGCAGCGGCATCGTCACGCTCGCCGCCGTGTGGGCCGTTCTCTCGAGCGCGCTCTGGGCCTTGTCGCTGCTGATGGCCAAGAACCTCGCACGCTATGACAACAGCCTGACCATCTCCTTCTGGCAGCCGCTGACGACAGCGCCGATGGCGCTCCTATTGGCAGTTCCCGTTTGGATCTGGCCGGCGGCGGACACGCTCGCGATTCTGATCGGCATGGGATTGGTGGCCGCAATCGGCAACTATTGTTACATCCACGCGCTGCGCGTTGCCGAGGCCAGCCTGATCATGCCCGTGGATTACGTCCGGCTGCTCTGGATGGCCGGCTGGGGTTTTCTGTTTTTTGCCGAGATCCCGTTGCTGTCGACCTGGATTGGGGCGATGCTGATCGTCAGTTCGACCGCCTTCATCGCGTGGCGAGAAGCCCAGGCGGCGAGGCGCCGTGCCGCCGCCGGGCGGCTGGCTGATCTGCGAGGCACACCCTGATGCCAGATACAAGCACATCGCACCTTCTGGACGGCATCGAGTTGCGTGCCCACAATGCCGACGTGAGGCTTGAAATCAGCGGCGCTCGGAACCGCCCGCCGTTCGAGAAGAGCCTTGAGACCGAGAAGCTGTTCCAGCATGCGCGAGGGTTGGCAAAGGACATTGGCATCGATTTGCAGGATGTGTCGACAGGCGGCGGCAGCGACGGCAATTTCACGGCCCATCTGGTGCCGACCCTCGATGGCCTCGGCGTCGACGGCGGGCGCGCGCATACTTCGCAGGAGCACCTGCCGATCTCGTCCCTGGTGCCTCGGATGACCTTACTGCGGCGCCTGTTTGAGACACTCCAATGACCGCTAACGCGTCCCCGATCCAGCCGGCAGACACGCACGTGTTCCGCGCGCCCCAAGATACGACGGCCCTGGATCGCGAACAGCTTGGAACGTATCTGGCTGCCATCGGCTACCCGCTCGACGTTCATGCTCCGATCGAGCAGTTCGGCACCGGCATGGCCAATATCAACTACCGCTTGACGGCCGCAGGACGCTACCTGGTGCTGCGTCGTCCACCGGCTGGCGATCTGCCGCCGGGCGCTCACGACATGGCGCGCGAGCACCGCATTCTATCGCGGTTGTGGCGCGAGCTGCCATTGGCGCCGCAAAGCCTGCACTTGTGCGAGGACCCGGCGATCATCGGGGTTCCTTTCCAGTTGATCGAATATCGCCCCGGGATGGTCATCAGAGGTGATGACCCGGCCCATTTCGCGGGACGCCCCGACGTTGCGCAGCGCGTCGGACGCATGCTGGTCGACACGCTGGTTGCGGTGCATCGGGTTGACGTGGACGCCATCGGTCTCGAAGATCTCGGCAAGCCAGACGGGTTCGTCGCCAGATCGATCAAGGGCTGGCGCACGCGCGCCGACCGCCTCACGCTGCCCCCTGCCACCGCACGGCTCGCCTGTGAAGTGGGTGAGTGGCTGGCGTCGGTGCGCGTCAATCCGGCCCGCGCGCCGGTGCTGTTGCATTCCGATTTCAAGCTCGACAATCTCATCCTTGATGCCGGCACGTTGACCCCGGTCGCGATCGTCGATTGGGATATGGGCACGCG
>JBKJYG010000533.1:0-3409 GCA_046715905.1 Hyphomicrobiaceae bacterium
CTGGTTTTCGACCACCGGCAAGTGCCGGAAGCGGCGATCCGTCATTTGTCGCATGAGTTCGTCCACCGAGTCGGTCTCCCGGCACGTCACGACATGCCGGGTCATGCCCACCGATACGGGCTGTTGCAGCGCCTGCACTCCGTGCCGGCCCACGTCGCGGATGATGTCGCGCTCGGAGATGATGCCGATGACCTCATCAGTGGCCGACAGAACGACGATCGCGCCGATGCGCTTTTCAGCCAGCGTGCGCACCACATGCATCACGGTGACGTCGGCACTGCAGGTTTCGACGTCGCGCCCCTTGGCCTTCAGAATTGCTGCAACATGCATTCGATCCTCCATACGCTTGGAGGCTGCCGATCTTCCCCCGGGCAACCGCACTCAAAACGCTGCAGTCACTCACCGAACGGCTGGCCAATCGTTAACACCATCGCAATCGTTACGATCCCCATCGCCGCCGTGATCATGTTCGATACGCGAGCCTTAAGCAAGGGCTTGCTGCCCACCAAGCAGCCGCCGTTGTTCACGTTTCGCGTGCGGCTGTATCAAAAGCAGCAAACGCGAGAAATCCAAACGCGAACCCGCCCAGGTGGGCTTCCCACGCAATCCCTCCCTGATCCGTAAAGACTGGAGCAGCCACGGCCATGATGAGGTTAAGGATCAGGTAGAGACCAACGGCCATCTGCACCCGCCGGTCCCTCAGGCTGCTTGCGATGCTCTTGCGAGGAATGCCAGCGGGTTCGGTTCGAAACTGATCCAGGCTGCCGCGGTCGAGCGCTGAGAACAAGAACCGGAATGTGCCCCCCATCAGCCCCGATATGGCGCCGGAAGCTCCAACCATCGGCGCGTTCTCGCCGAACCGAACAGCCAGGTAAGCCAGCGCGCCAGCCAGCCCCGCGGTTACGCTCAGCCAGAGAAAGCGCATGGTGCCGACACGGCGTGCGATGGCACCGCCGAAAGCCAGCAGCCACGCGCAATTGAGCGCCAAGTGCGTCCAGTCGCCATGCAGCACCTGATGCGTGATGAACGACCAGACGGGGGCTCCCGCCAGATCATGGAAGGGGGTCGGGTCGCGTCCCGACCCCGCGCCCCAGTTGCCGATCTCATGGGCCCGGTAGCGTGCGGGATTGAAGGCCATTTCCCAGCGCAGCCAATCGCCTTGCTCGAACGGCAAACTCTCAAGCAGCCCGTGAACGCCGACGAGGACGATAAGAACGGCCACGACGCCGCCCGGCGCATTGAAAATCGGCTCTCGCGCCAAACAATCTCACTCCTCGTCCCGGCCCGGCACCCCGCTTAGCGGTCCGGCGGTGTGCGTGCAACGGCAATCGATCGCCGTCGAGCCCGCCTTGGGCATCCGGCCCGGAGAGCCGCTTCGCGCCTCCACGCGCCGCCCGCTTGGCATGGAAGGTGCTCAGAGGATGTCACGGCGCCTCAAACCGGGACGGCGAGGCGCAAAACCAACGTTGAAGATGTCGGAAAGGCCGAAGATGGATCAGCGGACCAGCCAGATAATTTACCAATACTGGAATGAGGTCAGAGGCGATCGCATTGCGCCTGCGCGGTTCGAAATTCAACCCGGCCGCATCTCCGCAATCCTCTCGGAAACCTTCATCCTGGAGCGGACCGAAGGCGACGAGTTCAACTTCCGTCTGGCCGGGACACGTATCTGCGACCAGTTCGGCAGCGAGCTCCGCGGCCGAAGCTTTGTGGACCTGGGCGGGCGCGAGCATCGGCGCGATCTGGAGCTGGATCTGCGCACGATCGCGGACCGGGGCGCCGTGGGCATATTCGAGATCGAGGCCAGCGCCGACCGGGAGCCCGAGGCTTGGGAGCGGCCGACGAGCTCCCGTTCCTCCAGTGTGGTGTTTGAGGTCGTTGTCTTGCCCCTGGTGCATTCCGGCGGGCAAATCACCCGCTTCCTGGGCTCGGCCACCGCCGTCTCCCCGCCCACCTGGCTCGGCACCGAAACTTTGACCGCGACATCTCTCCTCCGCCGCCAGCTCCGCTGGCCGAATGGAGGGACGCCCGCTCCGCTGAGCGATACATTTGCAACCCAGGCCCCATTCCTGCCCTCGCTTGAGAATGCTCGCGTCGTGCGCCATCAGCGCCGCCAGTTCCGTGTGCTCGACGGGGGACGCAGCAACACCTGACGCCGCCAGCCCCTGTGTTTCAAAAAGAGCCGGACGCTTAGGAACTTTTTAAAACAGCTCGACGATAGTCCGGGCATTGGTTTTTTCGGAGGCTCCGGAACAAACAGGCAAATTTCTGGTTTTTTAAGAGTGCGGTTCGTTCACTGACGAAGGCCGGGATAATGTTTTGCGAATAAAGCGCCCTGCGTTTGAATAGAATACGCGTTTGTTATTTGAGCTTATCCCAATCAAGGCCGTGTAACGTGAAGGTATAGCTTTGAGGTCAGCGTCATGCGGCAGCGTATCAAGTATGTTGCGGTTTTTCTGATTTGCAGTCTGGCCGCACCGGCCACGGCCAATCCGGCGGGAACGTCGAGCGGATCCCGTTCCGCTTCGCCTTACATGCGCATCTATGGGCCCACGCTGCCGCCGTATGGCTTCGTGCGCTTTTGTGAAACGCACGCCCGGGAATGCGTTTCGGGTAATCCGGAAGAAGTCCGGTTTAGCGCCGATGACGACCGCATGGCCGAACTGGACCGATTAAATCGGCACGTGAATAAAATCATCCGCCCGGCGACGGATTTGGAGCTTTATGGCGAGGTCGAGCGCTGGACCATTCCTGGGAACGCGGGCGACTGCGAAGATTACGCGCTGCTCAAGCGTCAGCTTCTGATGGCGCGTGGCTGGCCCGCGAGCTCATTGCTGATAACGGTCGTCCTCGATGAGAAGAACGAGGGGCACGCGGTTCTCACGGCACGCACCGCCCAGGGCGACTTCGTTCTCGACAATAAGGTCAATGACATTCGCCCCTGGCACAAGGTGCGCTACACTTTCGTGTCTCGGCAATCCTACATCGATCCGATGGTTTGGGTGGCTCTGGACAACAAGGACGGCCGGCCGCCGGCCCTGCTCGCCGGAGTGAAGTCGCCGAAGCGCCGCTAATGCCATACCAAAGGTGGTCGCCGTGCAGTTGCATCAAGCCAATGCAAAGGTTCCGGCCGGGATGAATGGGATCGCGTCAGGATGCAACGATGGCTGGGGCGGGAGGGTTCGAACCTCCGAATGCCGGAATCAAAATCCGGTGCCTTACCACTTGGCTACGCCCCATCGAGCGGCGCGGACCATAGCTTCTCGCGCCGACACCCGCAATCGCCATCAATTCTGCGCGGCCGCACATGCGGGAACTCAAGCTTGATGGGTTCGTTATATGTAGGGCAGGTGCGAGTTGCCTGTCGATGTCAAGAATTCATCGTTCCGTGAGCTGCTTTATAGTTAAA
>JBKJYG010000534.1:0-6529 GCA_046715905.1 Hyphomicrobiaceae bacterium
CCAAGACCGGTTTCGGCATCCCGATCGGGGACTGGCTGCGCGGGCCGCTGCGCGATTGGGCCGAAGACCTGCTCGATGAAGGGCGACTGAGGGACGCGGGCCTGTTTAACCCTGAGCTCATCCGGCGCTGCTGGATGGAACATCTGGCGGGCCGGCGGAATGCGGCGCACGCGCTGTGGATCATTTTGATGTTCGAGGCATGGCGTCGCGCGCAGGATTGAGCCGCCGCACTCAAAGAGGTGCCAGAAGCCATAAGCCCCGCGCCAGGAACGTCCCGCTCACGGCGTAGATGATCCGCCGGCCCCACCAGCGGAAGTTTTCGTCCGTCATGCGATTGAGGACCAGCGCCGCAAGCGACGTACCGGTGAAGGCCAGTCCTAAAGCCACCGCGAACACCCACCAGGGCACTTCGGTCTCCAGCCCGGCCAAGGATCCGAAATAGAGGATGCGAAACAGGTGGGAGACGGTTTGGCACACGGCCTTGGTGCCGACGATATCACGCCGGTCGAGCCCGCTCTTCTGGAAAAACATGTCGAGCACATGGCCCGCGGCACCGGCGAGCAATTGCAGCACCATGATGACAAAGCCGCAGATGTAGGGCGCGCCTGAGCTTGTGATGTCGGGGGTCGCTGCCCGTGGCAGGGCGTCGGCGAGGAAAGGCATCAGGCCCAAACCGATGTAGAGCATCGCCTTGTCCGGGAAGAACGCAACAAAGCGCATGATGCCGAACGCCGCCACCAGTCCGACGACGTATCGCCAGACGATGCTCCAGTGCACCTTCTTGTGCCAAAGCAAGGCCCGCCACCCGTTGGCGGCCATCTGAATGGAGCCAAACAGCACCATCGCGGGACCGACATCAAGATAGAGCAGCAGCACGCCGAGCAGGATGAGCCCGCCCGCCATGCCGAAAATGCCCGACAGGAACGACGTGCCGAGAACCGCCACGCCAATAACGGCCAGTGCAGCCGGGGTCATTGCGTCCGTCCCGCTATTGTCAGGTGAGCGGGTTTACCGCGAAGCGCAACAGGCACACAACGGAGCGTGACATCATGCTGTCGGCCAGGGCCCGCGTTTACGTCAGCGCTCGCAGGTGCCGCTCGCGTGCGGTCGCGGCCTGCATCAGGAACGGCATATCGTTGCCCGCCAGCACCATCTTGGCTCCCATGGCAATATACTTGGTCAGCCCTTCGTCGGTGTAGACGCCGCCCATGCCCAACCACTTGCCATGACGCTGGCAGGCATCGGCGACGGTCTGGTAGGCTTTGACGACCTCCGGGTGCATGAGCTGGCCGGGCAGGCCCATCTCCAACGTCAGGTCGCTGGTGCCGATGAGCAGCACGTCGATACCCGGCATGGCGGCGATCGCGTCGGCATTGGCGATCGCCTTGGGCGACTCGAGCATGACGATGACGAGCAGGTTGTCGTTGACCAGCTTGGTTCCTTCACCGGGCGGGATCTGCGGAAAGCCAAGTTGCGCCATGGTGCCGCCGATCGAGCGATGCCCGACCGGGGGATAGCGCAGGCGGTCTGCAATCACCTTGGCCTCGTCCGCCGTGTCGACGTGCGGCATCACGATGCCGTAAGCACCCCCGTCGAGAACGCGGGTGGCCATGTCGAGCTGTCCCGCGGGCACGCGCACGACGGGCGTGATGCCATAGCCGTTGGCCGCGACGGAAATCTGTACCGCCATGTCCAGCGTCATCGAGTTGTGCTCGCAGTCGATGAACAGCCAGTCATAGCCGCACTGCTTCATCGCCGGCGCGATGTCGACCGTGCGCGCCTGCCGCAAGCCAACCCCGATTGCGAGTTCGCCACGCTTCAGCCGCTCGCGGGCGGGACTAAGCGCAGTGATGACCTGAGCTGTCATGCTCTCCTCCTGATCCGATGCGACACGATCGCTTAGTCTTACACCAAGCTTCGATTTATGGCGCCAGGGCCTGGATCGGAATCGGTGCCGCATCGGGGTCGCGCTCCCGATCGGCGGCCAGCTCGCGCAGGCCATCCCGACCGTAGATGTCGGGGCGGAACACGACCTTTCCATCCTGCTCCGCCCAGGCCGTGATATAGGCGAAGTAAACGGGCACAGGGCGCTTCAGCACGATGTCGGCCGCGGTGCCGGTATTCAGGATCTCCTCGACCCGCTGCCGGTTCATGCCGGGCTCTTCGCGCGCCACCCAGGCCGCGAGGTCAAACACATCCTGCACCCGCACGCACCCGGCGCTGAAGGCGCGCGTCGACTGCCCGAATAGCGGCTTCATAGGCGTATCGTGCATGTAGACACCGTGCTCGTTGGGCATATCGAGGCGTACGAGCCCAAGCGCGTTTTGCGGTCCCGGCTCTTGCCGGAACTTGATGCGGACGGGATCAGCCTGACGCCAATCGATGCTGCCGCTGTCGAGAACGGCGCCGTTGAAGTCGTCCTTGAGAACCCGGATCTGCTCCTTTTCGAGGTACTCGGGTTCTTTCTGCAGACGGGGAATGAGGTCGAGCTTCGCGACGCTGTCAGGCACCCGCCAATAGGGAAAGAAATTGAGCGCCCGCACCTGCGCCTTGACCACCGGCGTCTGGCGCTCGGGTTTGCCGGCGATCACCCTGTGCCGCTGCTCGACGACGTTGCGCTCGACAGCTTCGAGCTGGAAAGCAGGAACATTGACCACGATGTACCGATCTTCCACCCGTTGGCCGATCAGGTCCGTGATCCGGTCGTAGCTGAGCTTCAATTGGGCGGCACGCGCGTGCGCCGGCACATTCATGGCGAGCAGCGTGGCCTTGTCGATGCGGCCCGAGACACGCAGGCCGTGATTTTCCTGGAAGCGGCGCACTCCGGCTTCCACCTCGCCGTCATACCCAAAGGTATCGAAGGTGCTCGTCGGCCGCATTTCGCCGGTCATCGACAACCGGCGGCGGACCAGCGGCATACGCTCGTCGTCATCACCCGGGCGCATGGCCCGGTTGCCGGGAATGGTTAGCCAGCCACCGCGCTGGGCGATCTGGGTATAGCGGGCGATTGCGGTCTCGACGGCGGCCAACATCGCCTCGCTGCGCATCGGCATCGAGCCAGCCCGCAGATCGTTGAGGGGCGGCGGGACCTCACGCGGTCGCGGCTCGACCGAACGGCTGCCGGTCGCGATGCCGGTGTTGCCGAAGCCCGGCAAAACTTCCCACCAGGGTTTGTCCTGCGCGGCCGCCGACGGCATCAGGCTCATGCAAGCGAGCAGAAGGGACACGCCCGCCAGCCCGGCCGCTCGCGTCGCTTGCTGCCGGCCGATGCCCGCGCACCGGCCGTTGAAACTGCTCATCGTCATGTGCCCACTCGCGACGCTGATGCTCAAACCTCAAATCAGAGACGGCTCGCGCCCCACCCCGTCCCTGGCTATGGCCGGTTTGCGGCGATAGCGTGGTGAGGTCCTGTCGTGTCCCGTCCGGTACCGCTATTCGATCTTAATCACAAAACACGGTTGCGTCAGGTCGGCAGAACGGAACCAGGAGCACACCATGTCGCAGTCCCCTATTCTCGCGAGCCTCGATGCGCGCGGCATCGCCACCGTCATCCTCAATCGTCCCGAGGTCAATAACGCCTACAACGATGCGCTCATCGAGGGCATCCTTGCCGGCCTCGATCGACTTGAAGCCGATCCCAACCTGCGCGCCGTCGTGCTCAAGGGCAACGGCCGGCATTTCCAAGCCGGCGCCGACCTGAAGTGGATCAACGCTGTGCGCCAGCAAGGTCCCGAGGCGAATCACAAGGCCTCGCACGCCACGGCCACTGCGATCGACCGTCTTAACCGGCTCACCGTCCCCGTCGTGGCGCTGGTGCACGGCGGCTGCTTTGGGGGCGGCACGGGCATGGTCGCGGCCGCCGACGTGGTGATTGCGTCCGACGACGCCGTGTTCTCGATCGCGGAGGTGCGGTGGGGGCTGCATGCCGGCATCATCATACCTCACCTGATCGATGCGATCGGCGTTCGCAACGTCAGGCGGTATGCGCTCACGGGAGAGCGTTTCGATGCGGCCGAGGCGGGCCGGATCGGCCTGGTGCACGAGGTGGTGCCACGGGCGGCGCTCGAATCGCGGGGCGCGGCGGTGGTCGACGCCATCCTGGAAAACGCGCCGGATGCGATGCGCCAGACGAAGCAGCATATCCTCGAGCACGCCGAAGGGGGGCTTGAGCGCGCCGTTCTCGATGCGCTCGTGACAAGCCACGCCGCGGCCCGCCAGACCGAGGAGGCGGCGGAGGGCCTCGCCTCGTTTGCCGAAAAACGGCGGGCCAAATGGGCGCCGGCCAAACTCTAAGATGTCACTCGGCCGGTTGGGGAAGGTGCGGGCCAGCTTGAGACGGCGCGCGTCCCAGCCGGCGCCGTGATGTCAAACGGCGGACGACGATGTAGAACACGGGCGTGAAGACGAGCCCGAAGCCCGTGACGCCTATCATGCCCCAGAACACACCCGTGCCCAGCGCGATCCGCATCTCGGCGCCCGCACCCTTGGCAAAATAGAGCGGCAGCACACCGAGCGTGAACGCAAGTGAGGTCATGAGGATCGGACGCAGGCGCAATCGGCACGCCTCGACCGCCGAGGTCACGATGTCCAGCCCTTGCTCCTCCTTCTGGCGTGCAAACTCCACGATCAGAATGGCGTTCTTGGCCGCGAGCCCTATCAGCACCACAAACCCGATCTGCGTCAGGACATTGATGTCCTGCCCGTGCATCCAAACCCCAAACACCGCCGAGAGCAGGCACATCGGCACAATCAGCATGATCGCCAGCGGCAGCGACCAACTCTCGTATTGGGCGGCCAGCGCAAGAAAGACGAACAACACCGACAGGGCGAAGATGTAATACCCGGTGCGCCCCACCCTTTGTTCCTGGAACGACAGGTCGGTCCACGCGTAGCCGATGCCCTCGGGCAAGATGCGCTCGGCCACCCCCCGCGCCAGTTCCAAAGCCTGGCCCGACGAGACGCCGGGTAACGATGTGCCCTGGATTTCCGCGGTCGGGAAAAGATTATATCGCGGCACGCGATCGGGACCCGCGATTTCCCTGAAATTGACGAGACTGCCCAGGGGCACCATCTGGTTGTCGGCATTGCGCACGCGAATGCGCGAAATATTGGCTTGATCCAGCCGAAAACTGCCTTCGGCTTGCGCCGTCACCCGGAACGGCCGGCCGAACATATTGAAGTCGTTGACGTAGGCGCTGCCCATGTAGATGCGCATGGCCTCGAAGATGTTTCCGACCGGAACGCGGAGCATCTGCGCCTTGACCCGGTCCACGTCGACGAAGATCTGCGGCGTGCTGGTCTGGAAAGTCGTGAACGTATTCTGGATGCCGGGCGTCGCGTTGAGAGCGCGGATCAGCTCTTCGGCGTTGCGTGCCAGTTCGATCGATCCCACGCCGGCCTTGTCCTGCAATCGCATGGAAAAGCCGATCGATGTGCCAACCCCACGGACGGGCGGCGGTATTTGTACGATCACGATGGCTTCGGTCAGCTCGCGCGTCAGCCGCTGGCGCAAGTCGGCCGCCACCTTCGACACCGTCAAGCCTTTCTGCTCACGGTTCTTGAAGCTGTCGAGCACAACGAAGATGCCGCCCGCGTTCGAGGCGTTGGTGAAGGTGGCGTTCGACCGGCCGACGTTGACGTTGGTGTGAAGGACGCCCGGAGTGGCAAGGATCAGGTCATTGGCTCGTTTCACCAGTTGATCGGTCCGGTCCAGGGAAGAGCCGGGCGGCAACAGCAAGGACGCCGAGATGATGCCGCGGTCGAGCACGGTGAGAAAGCCCGCCGGCGTGTGCTGAATGAGCCAGACCGCGCAGCCGATGAGCACGAGATAGGCGATGAGAACGACGGCGCTGATCCGCGCCAAAGCTTGCACCAACCGCGCGTAGTCATTCTCGAGGTGTGCAAATGCCCAATTGAAGGCGGCAAACAGCAGACGGATCGGCCACATGATGATCGACAGAGCCGAGCGTGGCTGACGGGCCGGGTCCTGGTGCGGCTTGAAGAGCAAAGCCGCCATGGCAGGCGAGAGGGTCAGCGACACGAAGGCCGAAATGAGAGTGGCAGTGGCGATGGTGACGGCAAACTGGCGATAGAACTGGCCGGTGATGCCGCCGACGAACGCGGTGGGAATGAACACGGCCGACAGGACGAGGGCGATAGCAATCAGCGCCACACCCACCTCGTCCATGGATACCCGCGTCGCCTCGAGCGGGGTCAAGCCCTCCTGCAGCTTGCGTTCGACGTTCTCGACCACGACGATCGCGTCGTCGACGACGATGCCGACGGCCAGCACCAGCCCGAACAGGGTCAGCATATTGATCGAAAAACCGAACGCCTGCATGACGGCAAAGGTGCCAATCAGCGACACCGGGATGGCGATGACCGGGATCAGAGTGGCGCGCCAGGTCTGCAGGAACAGCAGCACCACCAGCACAACCAGGAGCACGGCCTCCAAAATCGTTTGATACAGTTCCTTGATCGACACCTCGATGAACTCGGTCGGATTGTAGATGATCCGGTACTCCAGGCC
>JBKJYG010000535.1:0-3820 GCA_046715905.1 Hyphomicrobiaceae bacterium
CTCCGGTTGATCTCCGGTCCGGCGAACACGCTCAACAGATTGACGCCCGTCTGCGCAACACTGGCGTCATTCGAAAAAGCGATGATGGGCACCCCGGCCGCGCGTGCAACCGGGGCGGCGGCAGCCACGGATTTCGAGAACAGCGGACCCAGGATAAGTTCAGCCCCCGATGCGATGGCCTCTTGGGCGGCGAGCCGGGCTCCTTCAGGTGTGCCCTTGTCATCCTTGACGACGAGTTGAAGATCGCTGCCGCCGCGTTCGAACAACACCAGCTCGGCGGCGCGCTGCATGGCTTTGGCCATCGCTCCGGCTTCAGCACCTCCCGACAAGGGCAGCAGCAGCGCGACTTTCGCGGGCTCCAGGCTGGCGATGGCCACGGGTTCGACTGGAGCCGCTGCCGCACGTGCCGGCGCGGCCGGCAGGGAGGCGGTCGCCCCGCTCAAGGATTGCGAGCCGCTGATGGCGCATCCCGAAAGCGGCGCGGCGGCCGCAAGCATCGCGCCCCGCACCAGATTGACGGCCACCTGTCGCCTGCTGAGGAATTGCGCCATTGCAGGCGGCTCTCCACGGTCGCATCGTCCCCGCCGGACCCCGCTCTGGGTAGCCCGGGGTCCGCCCTGCGAACAGAGCAATCGGGCAACACCGCCGGACTTTCCCTCGAACGGTCTTCATGCGACGGTCAAGCGGGTGCACGACGTCCTTGTGCGCTCTCACCGCAGGCCTTCTGACACGATGACGGACACCTCCGACCGGCCTTCCGGAACCCCAGCAACGCTGCCTCACTTGGCCAGTCTCACAGCCGCCGTGGCGGTCGAGATCGCCCGCCAGTCCACCATGGCTTTCGACGCTGGGCTTTATCTGGTCTCGACACCCATCGGAAATCTGGGGGACATCTCCGTGCGAGCGCTCGCGGTGCTGGCTGGCGCCGACATGATTTGCTGCGAGGACACCCGGCACAGCCGCGTTCTGTTTCAACATTATGGGATCGATGTCCCCTTGCGGCCCTATCACGAGCATAATGCGCAGGTGGAGCGGCCGCGCATTCTCAGCGCCCTGGCTCGGGGAAAAATCATCGCCCTGGTCACCGACGCGGGCACGCCGCTGGTTTCGGATCCTGGGTTGAAGCTCGTGCAGGCTGCGCTCGAAGCTGGTCACAAGGTCACGGCGGTTCCGGGCGCCTCGGCTGTCCTGTGCGGCCTGGCGATGGCTGGGCTGCCCACCGACACCTTCCTGTTCGCGGGCTTCCTGCCACCCAAATCGGGACCGCGCCGCAGCCGGTTGATGGAACTCGCCTCCGTGCCAGCGACGCTGGTGTTCTTCGAGGCCCCGACCCGGGTTGCCAGAACGCTCCTCGACATGCGGGATCTGTTGGGAGATCGCTTGCTGGTGGTTGCGCGTGAACTGACGAAACGCTTCGAGGAGATCCGCCGAGGCCCGCTCGCAGCGCTGGCCGAAGACTTTGCTGGCGAGAGCCTGAAAGGTGAGATCGTACTGTTGCTTGGGCCGCCAGCCGTGGTCGAAACATCCGACGAGCGCATTCTGTCCGCGCTCGGCCGCGCGCTCGAAAGCTTGAGCTTGCGCGATGCCGCAAAATCGGTTGCCGACAAGCTCGGCGCCCCCAAGTCGCGGGTCTATGATCTGGGTGTTCGGCTCAAGGCACAAACCGATGCCTCTTAGAGTGAAACCCGCTCGAATACGCCGACCGACACGGTCCCGCAGCAGCCCGATGCGACGTGAGCGGCTGGCCCGGTTGCGACGAGGGGTGTGGGGCGAAGTTGCGGCCGCAGCCTGGCTCATGCTCCACGGGTATCGCATCCTGGCACGTCAGGAGCGCACGCCCTACGGAGAGATCGACATCATCGCGGTGCGCGGCCAGCGGTTGGCGTTTGTGGAGGTCAAGCGGCGGCGCACGCTCGAGGCGGCGGAGGCTGCCTTGATGCCGATGCAGGCTGCCCGCGTGGCCCGGGCCTGTGATTTCTGGGTCGCGCGTCACCCTCGCTATCATCACCACGAGATCGGCCTTGACGCCGTTCTCATCGTTCCCTGGCAGCGGCCGGTCCACCTCCCAAACGCTCTCGACGCTCAATGAGCGGCAACGGGCCGTGCTCGGCTGTTGCTTTGCCCACCTAAAACGGCTTCGATGATTGACCCCACCGGCAAGGAAACCGCGCGCCATGGCCTTGAAAGTTGCCTGTCAGATGGACCCGATCGACCGCATCGATATCCGCGGCGATTCGACGTTTGCGTTGCTCCTCGAAGGCCAGCGGCGCGGGCACGAGCTCTTCTATTATACGCCACCTAACCTGGCCCTCGATGGCGCAAACCTTATCGCCCGGGGGTCAAACCTCACCGTGAAGGACGCGGTCGGGGCCCATTACACGCTCGGCGACGCCCGCAAGATCGAGCTCCAGGATTGGGATGTGGTTTTGCTGCGGCAGGACCCGCCGTTTGACATGGCCTACATCACCACCACGCATCTGCTCGAGCGCATCCATCCCAAAACCCTCGTGGTGAACGATCCGGCCAGCGTGCGCAACGCACCGGAAAAGGTCTGGGTCCTCGAGTTCCAGGATCTGATGCCGCCGACGATGGTAACCCGCAATCCTGTCGACGTTGCCGAGTTCCGAAACCGGCATGGCGACATTATTATCAAACCCTTGTACGGCAACGGCGGGGCGAGCGTCTTTCGCATCCAGCCGGGCGACAGCAACATCAACTCGCTGGTGGAGCTCTTTTTGACCGTCTTCCGCGAGCCGTTCATGGTTCAGCAATATCGGCCCGAGGTGCGGGCGGGAGACAAACGCATCATTCTCATTGATGGCGAGGTGGCCGGCGCCATCAACCGCGTACCGGCGGAGGGGGAAACGCGTTCCAACATGCACGTCGGCGGAACCCCCCGGGCGACCGATCTCACGCCTCGCGACCGCGAGATTTGCGCCAGGCTCGGCCCTGAACTCAAACGGCGGGGGCTGCTGTTCACGGGCATCGATGTGATCGGGCCGTACCTGACCGAAATCAACGTCACCTCGCCAACGGGCATCCGCCAGGTCAAGGCCTTCGGCGGACCCGATATCGCCGCCCTGATGTGGGATGCCATGGAACAGCGGGTCAGCAAATCTTGAAGACCCATACTCGCAGCTCAAGCCGGCGTGCGCTGCGCTGGCTTGACCAGCAGGCAGAGCGGGATCGCCAAGGCGGACATGATGGTGTAGAGCAGGAACGCGTTGGTAAATCCGATCATCGTCGCCTGCCTCAGCATCTCTTTCGACATCCGCGCGATGCCTTGCATGCTGTCCACGGTCCACGCTCCCGTGACCCAAGGCAATTGCCACACCTTGTTGTAGGCCGAGATCTGCTCCGTCATGCGGCTGTAATTGGTTCCCGTGGTGCGGATGATTTCGGCCACCGCAACCGAGATAAACAGGCTCGAGCCCAGATTGCGGAGCAGGTGGAACACCGCCGAACCTTCCGGCCGGAACTGCGGTGCCAAGGTCGAGAACGTCGCCACCGTGAGCGGCACCCACAGGATGCCGACCGAGAAGCCTTGCATGACGCTGTTCAACGCCAGCGAGGTCTGGTCGATGTCGAGATTGATATGCGTCAGCCACCAGCCCGAGGCTGTCTGAACGCTGGCGCCCAGCACAAGATTGAATCGCGGATCCGGTCGCTGCAGCAGCATGGCGGCGAAGAATCCCAGGCCGTTCCCGACCCCGCGCCAACCGACAAAGGTGCCGATCGCCGAATCTGGAAATCCCGCATGTTGCTGCAAGAGCGTGGGCAGCAACACCACGGGCGCGAAATTGAGCATGCCGTACAGGGT
>JBKJYG010000536.1:0-5711 GCA_046715905.1 Hyphomicrobiaceae bacterium
CTTTCACGATATCCAGCCCTCAACCGAGGGCGGGCTCAACGCCCTGCTCACGGAGCTCAAGGCTGGCGGCTATCAGGTCGTGCATCTGCGGGCGCGCCAGCAGCAGGTGACGATCGCGGAGTATGACAGAAAGATCGAGAGGGATTTCAAGACGCCGCGATTGGCGTCAGCTTCGGTGCCCGTAGCTCAGCGGGGCTTCGTCTCCCCGAGCTGGGAGGTCCAGGTCTACCGCGATCCGAACACGAGTGCTCTGCCATCCTACCCCAGGGCTCCAACGCGGACGGCTGGTCCTGCCCCGCTCCGGCCCATGCCTCCGCCCACCGCCTGGTGGAGCACCATTTTTGGCGCGGGTCGCCAGCAGTAGCACGCACCCCTTGCCAACCGCGCTCGATAGCCTCGGCGGCGGCGCCTGACTTTGGCCTTCGAGCCGGCTTGCGCTGCCGATCCCGCAACGACATGGGTCAGCCTGGCAGTCTTCTTACTGCTGATGCTGGTCTACGTCGTGGCAATCATCCGGCGGCTCAGGAATGGTCCGCCCTCGCTGCAGGCCTGATGCTGCGACGGCTCGAGCCCTCTCAGTGCTTGGTCTCGGTATTCAAGGGCGGATGGTAACCAACGGCCGACGGCTGCCTTGCGAGACCCGTTGCGTCGCCGCCGGCCGTCCCTGCTGCAGCTTCCGGGTTATCCAACATCCACTGCCGCGTCTTGATCTGATACCGCCGAAAACTTGCCGGAATGCTCGCCAGATAGGCGACCGTGACGGCTGTGAGCGTCGGATAGGGGTACGTCACCAGCAAGCCCATCAGCAGGGCCGCCGCCGCCAGGATCGGCATCACGTATTCTCGGCTGATACGCTCACCCAGGAGTTTGCCCGAGAAGGTCGGCACGCTCGAGACCAGCATCAGCGCCAGGGCCAAGGTGTACAGCGAAACAGCAAACGGCCACGAGCGGACTTCAACCAGTCCGATGCCTTCAAGATACAACGGCAGCAATACGGTAATCGCACCCGCGGGGGCCGGAATTCCCGTGAAATAATTGGATTGCCATTTCGGTTTGTCAACCTCCAGCATAGCGTTGAAGCGGGCCAGACGCAGACCCATGCCGCACGCGAACACGAGTACGGCGATCCAGCCAAGGCCCTTCAAGCCGCCCAGCCCCCAGGTGAAGACGACGATGGCCGGGGCCACACCGAAGTTGACGAAGTCGGCCAGGCTGTCGAGCTCCGCACCGAAGCGGGTTTGGGCTTTCAAGGCACGCGCCAAGCGTCCATCCACTCCGTCGAGCATGGCCGCAGCCACGATCAGCCCGAGGGCAAACTCGTAGCGCCCCTCGATCGCCATGCGGATCGAGGTCACACCGGCGCACAGGCTGAGCAGCGTGAAAAAATTCGGCACCAGAAACCGAACCGGGATCTTGCGGGCGCGAAACGGGAAGCCGCGGCGGCGTCGGCGTTTGATCTCAAGTTCCGGCGGTCCGTGCAGATCCATTCCCATCTCCCTTTGCGCGAACGGCGCCGGCCCGCTGCCAACCCACGTGGGCAACCGCGTGTGGCGATGCGCAAGACCCTCGCTTCGCGCTCACCTCACGACAAACGCGCCTCGCGCTCTGGTTCCTCAGACTTCAAGTCGGCCAGCACCGTTTCGCCGCCAACCGCCCGCTGTCCGACCGCAATCAGACTGATCCGCCCTGGTGGCAAATACGTGTCCACCCGGCTGCCGAAGCGAATGAGGCCAAACCGCTCGCCGATGCCGACGCTCGTCCCCTCGCCCTTGAAGGTGACAATGCGGCGCGCGATGAGGCCGGCGATTTGAACGACGGCAATCTCGGAACCGTTGGCCTGCGTAATCACCAGCGCCCGGCGCTCGTTGTCCTCACTTGCCTTATCGAGCGCCGCGTTTAGGAAGGTGCCGGGCACGTAAATCGACCGCGTGATCCGGCCCGCGACAGGCGCGCGGTTGATGTGCACATCAAATACAGACAAGAAAATCGAGATCCGCGTACGCTCTTCGACGCCCAGCCCCAGTTCGGCTGGAGGGCGCACGAAATCGATGGACGAGATGCGTCCGTCGGCTGGCGCGACCACCAGCCCATCCCTGAGCGCGGTCACGCGAGGAGGGTCGCGAAAGAAATAGGCGACATACCCCGAGGCTGCCAGGAACAGCCAGCCCAGCGGCCACCAGAGCAGAAACCCAAGCAGCGCCAGCGCGACGCCGATGGCGAGAAACTTCCAGCCGTCGCGGTGCACCGGAGCCAGGTTCGATGTTATCGTATCGATCAGGCTGTGGTTATCGTTCACCCTTGCTCCTTCACCCCAAGCGTGGGGCGCGGCACTGGCAAAGGCCCCTTGAGCAGCGATTGGTAACCGTTGAGCCTTCCAACGGCAAGGCACAAGCGTCGCCGCGCTGCCCCGCGCCGATACCGGGCCGAACCGATCGCCCGAAAATCAGCCGCGACACGGGTGTTCCGGCCCTTTCCTCCACCCGATCATTCCACCGGCAAAGCCACGGAACGGCTTCCCGTCTTCGGGCTCTCGACGCGCAGGAGCAACGATCGCCGGTTGACCTTCTTGACCCGCTCCACAGCCTTGGCCACGTCCTCGGGCGTGGCAACCGGCGCCTGACCGGCCTCCACGATCACATCGCCGGGCTTGAGGTTCCGGCTCGCCGCGGCCCCCTTGGGGTCAACTTCGACCACCACCACGCCCGTCACCTTCTCATCAATGCCGAATTTGGACCTCAACTCGTCGGTGAGCGCCTGCAGCCCCATGCCGGCGATGGCGCCGGCGATCAGGCCGGAGGGAGGGGGCACATCCTCGGCTTTCTTCGCCGCGGCCGGTTCGGGATCTTCCTTGAGCAGGCCGACGACGACCTTGAGCGTCTGCTTCTGGCCTTTGCGCAGCACGTCGATGTCGACGGTCTTGCCGACGGAGGTCTGGGAGACCGCGCGCGGCAGGCCGCGCATGGTGGCGACGTCCTTGCCATCGAAGCGGGTGATCACGTCGCCGGGCTCGATACCGGCCTTGGCGGCCGGCCCGTTGGGCAGCACGGTCGAGACCAGCGCGCCGGTATTTTCCTTGATGCCCAGACTTTCGGCGATGTCATCCGTCACGGATTGAATATGGACACCCAGCGACCCGCGGCGCGTCTCGCCGAACTGGCGAAGCTGATCGATCACCGCCATGGCGGTATCGGACGGCACGGCAAAGCCGATGCCGATCGAGCCGCCGGTCGGCGAGATGATGGCTGTGTTCACGCCAATCACTTCACCCGCCATGTTGAACAGGGGGCCACCTGAATTGCCCTTGTTGATCGAGGCATCGGTCTGCAGAAAATCGTCGTAGGGGCCGGATTGAATATCGCGTTGCTTGGCCGAAAGGATGCCGACCGTCAGCGAACCGCCAAGCCCGAACGGGTTGCCGATCGCCATCACCCAGTCGCCGACCTTCATCTTGTCGGAGGCACCGAACGCCACCGACGGCAGCGGCCTTTTTGGGGTCACCTTGAGCAGCGCGAGATCTGACTTGGTGTCCTTGCCGAGCACCTTGTCGACCTTCAATTTACTGCCATCATGGAAATTGATGACGATCTCGTCGGCGCCGTCGATGACGTGGTTGTTGGTGACGATCAGGCCTTCCTTGCCGTCGAGGACGAAGCCCGAGCCCAGCGAATTGACCTTTCGCTCGGCCGGCCGGCGACCACGCTTGCTGAAGAAATCCTCGAAATGCTCCTCGAATGGCGAGCCCCTGGGGACATTGGGCAGGGGAACGCCTTGCGGACCCTTGACCGTTTGGCTGGTCGAGATGTTGACCACGGCATCGATAAGCTTCTCGGCAATCGGCGCCACAGAGTCCGGCCCTCTCGCCAGTGCGGGTGAGGTAAAGGCGGCGGGCAACGACAATCCCACTATGATGAGCGCCACCGCTCCGGCGACGGCTACGGGATGGAAACGGTGCAAGGAACTAGACATGATGGGTCCTCAAGACCTTGGCGGTAGCTGGGCCGGCCGTCGGCGGCACGGCGCGTCAATCCCGGCGATCGATGGCACCCGCGCCCCAAGCCCGGGATGCCTCAATCTCCACCCCCCGCTTAGGCGATCCCGCTTTGTCAGCGCTTACTGTTTCGTCGCCGAGGGTGGCGCGACTGCCGGCGCAGTGCCGCCCGGTGGCTTGCCCGATGCATTGTTGAAATAGCGGAAGAACTCGCTATCGGGCGACAGCAGCAGGCGCGTATCTCCAGCCTTCATGCCAACTTCGTAGGCTTGCATCGAGCGATGGAAGGCGAAGAACTCCGGATCGCGGCCATAGGCATCGGCAAAAATGCGGTTGCGCTCTGCATCTCCCTCGCCCCGCATGATCTCCGACTTGCGCATGGCTTCGGCCTTAATGACCTGAGCTTCGCGATCGGCGGTGGCGCGGATCCGATTGGCCTCCGCCGCACCATCCGACCTGAACTGCTGCGCTTCGCGCTGCCGCTCGGCCATCATGCGGTCGAACACGCTCTTCGAGTTCTGCTGCGGCAGGTCGGCGCGCTTGATGCGCACATCGATAACCTCGATGCCGAAGTCGCGGCCTTCATCGTTCACCTGCTTGGCGATAGCCCGCATCAGCTCATCGCGGCGGTCGCGGACAACGTCCTGGAACGTAGCGCCGCCAAGCACGCGACGGATGGCCGAATCGACCAGGGGGCTCAGCCGCGTGGCGACCATGCGCTCATCCCGAACCGTCTGATAGAACAGCAGTGGATTGACGATCTTGAAGCGTGTGAACGCGTCGACCGAGAGCCGCTTTTGATCGGACGCCGTGACTTCGAGCGGCTGGGTGTCGAGGTCGAGGATGCGCCGATCGAGGATCTCGACGGAATTGAGCACGGGCCATTTCCAGTGCAAGCCCGGCTCCGTGATCGGGTCCCCGCGCACCGTCGGATCGCCGAAGCGGAGCACGAGCGCCTGCTCGTTCTGGTGCACGATGAAGAAAGAGAAATAGGCCAGCAGCGCGGCGCCGCCGAGCATCGCCAGGATGATTGCGAAGAACACACGCATGTCAATTGCTCCCCGGAGCGGGCGCGGCTTTGGGACGTTGCATCTGATCCAACGGCAGGAAGGGCACCACGCTGTTGCCTCCTTTGTTGTCGAGAATGATCTTTTCGGAACCGCCCAGGACGCGCTCCATCGTCTCCAGGAACAAGCGCTGGCGCGTGACGTCCGGCGCCTTTTTGTACTCTTCCATCACCTTTATGAAGCGCGCGGCTTGGCCGCTGGCCTCGGCGACCGCCTGCTGACGGTAGCCTTCGGCTTGCTGCAGGATGCGGTCGGCATCGCCGCGCGCTTCCGGCACCACCTTGTTGGCGTAGGCATTGGCCTCGTTCTGTAGTGTTTCCTTCTCGTTGCGCGCGGCCTGGACACTGCGGAACGAACCGATGACCTGCTCCGGCGGATCGACCTTCTGGAGCTGCACTTGATCGACTTTAATTCCGGCCCCATAGGAATCGAGCGTGTCCTGAATGAGCTTCTGCACCGCCACCTCCGTTTTCTGGCGGCCTTCGGTGAGGATCGGCTGGATATTGGAACGGCCCACGATATCGCGCATGGCGCTCTCGGCCACTTCCTTCACCGTGACCTCGGGGTTCTGAATATTGAAAAGATACTGCTCCGCGTTCCTGATCCGCCAATACACCACGAAGTCGATGTCGACGATGTTTTCGTCGCCCGTGAGC
>JBKJYG010000537.1:0-11881 GCA_046715905.1 Hyphomicrobiaceae bacterium
CTCGCGGTGATGCAGCGCATCGACCCCTATCTGGTGGAGGCCTCGACGGCGCTCGGCGCCTCGCGCTGGCGCACGCTGTTCAAGGTGCTGCTCCCGCTGAGTCTGCCCGGATGGGTTGCTGGCGCGACGCTCGTATTCGCGAGTGCAACGACTGCGTTCATCTCTCAAACGGTCATAGGAGGAGGGCGGCTCGTCTACCTCCCGACCGTTATTTGGCAGCAGGCCATGGTGATCTTCAACTGGCCATTCGCGGCCGTCGCTTCGGTCATGCTGCTGGCGTCGGTCCTGTCGGGCATCATTCTGCTCGGCATCATCGGCCGGTGGGTCAGCCGCGAGTAGGATATAAACGGTCATGGCCAAGCGCAAGACGGTCTCAGATTTGTCTTATGCGGTGACGATCGGGGGCCTCGCCGGGCTCGGCATCATTGTTCTTGTTCTGCCGGTCGCGATCGTTCTGCTCACGTCTTTTACGACATCCGCTTCTCTGAAATTCCCACCGCCGGCGCTGTCGACTAAATGGTACGAGGCCCTGTTCGACACGGTGCGGTCTGCCCACATCCATCGCGCGGCATGGAACAGCCTATTCGTTGCCGCGGCGGCGACGTCTGCCGCCGTGGTCTGCTCGGTGCTGGCGGCGCTTTCGATCTCCAAGGTCAGATCCCGTTCAGCTCGCGCCCTGGAAGCCGCATTTCTGTCACCCCTGGTTCTGCCGACGCTCGCCTATGGGCTGGCAACGCTGATCTTCTTCACGATGCTCGGCCAGCGACCTTCGCTGCTGCTGCTCACGATCGGGCATATGGTGGTCATCGCGCCCTTCGTCTTCCGCACAGCGCTGGCGAGTTTGACGCAACTCGACGCCTCGCTGCTCGAAGGCTCGATGAGCCTGGGAGCCACGCGGTTCTACACCTTCCGCCGGATCACTCTGCCCACCATCGCGCCGGGCATTGTCGCCGGCGCGTTTCTGGCGTTCGTCGCATCGCTCGACAACGTGCCCGTGTCGCTGTTCCTGTCAAATGCGCGCACCGACATGCTGCCGATCCGCATGTGGGGCATGATGGAGAGCACGCTCGACGTGCGTGTTGCGGCGATCTCGGGCGTTCTGATCGCGGCTGTGCTGGTGCTGATGGTCGTTCTCGAGCGCCTCGTCGGCCTGACGAAGCGCTTGAGCGGATGAGGAGGATTTCATGCGCACTCTGGTGGCCAGACCGCTGACGGCGGAAGCTTTCGCGCCCTATGGTGAGGTTCTTACGGCGCCGACCGAATTCGGACGCGCCTATATCGAGCGGGCGCTGGCCAATGGCCGTCCCGATGCGGCCCCGAGCTTGTCGTTTTCGCTGGCAAAGCCGATCGCAAGTCTGCCACTCAGGGCCGTGCAGATGGAGCGCCACGAATTCTCCTCGCAGAGTTTCGTGCCGATGGACGCTGGCCGCTGGTGCGTCATCGTGGCGCCCAAGCGTGCCGACGGGCAACCGGATGCCCGTCGTGCCGAAGCCTTCGTGGCGGGGCCCGGGCAGGGGGTCACCTACGGCATGAACGTGTGGCACCACCCGCTGAGCGTTATTGGTGAGCCGATCCGTTTCGCGATCTTCATGTGGCTGACGCGCGGTACGGGGGACGAGGAATTCGTCCAACTGGACGAACCGTTCGATGTCGCTTTGACCGCTTGAACGCTCCAGAGGAGCACGACCGATGCCAGTACACTATGATCGTGACCTGATCGGCTATGGAGCCAATCCTCCCGATCCGCAATGGCCGGACGGCGCGCGCATCGCCGTCAACTTCGTCATGAACTACGAGGAGGGCTCCGAACCCTCGGTGCAGGACGGCGAAGGCTACACCGAAGTCGGCCTGACGGAAGCGCATGGCCTCGGCCAGGGCATCACCGGACGCGACCTCGCCGGTGAAGGCCTGTTCGAATACGGCAGTCGTGTCGGCTTCTGGCGGCTGTTGCGCCTCTTCGAGGAACGCGGGCTGCCGATGACGATCTTCGGCTGCGGTCTCGCCATGGAGCGTCATGCCCCGGCGTCGGCCGCGATCACAAAGGCGGGCTTCGACGTGTGCTCGCACGGCTGGCGGTGGGTCAAGCACTGGGAGCTGACGGAGGAGCAGGAGCGCGATCACATCCGCAAAGCCGTTACTGCCATCGAGAAAATGACGGGCGAGCGGCCACTCGGCTGGTATTGCCGCTATGGACCCAGCGTCAATACGCGTCGCCTCGTCGTCGAAAAGGGTGGCTTTCTCTACGACAGCGACTACTACGGCGACGAGTTGCCGTTTTGGAAAACCGTTGACGGCAAGCCGCACCTGATCGTGCCCTACTCGCTAACCCACAATGATGGCAAATATGCCGGCTGGGTTGGCACCTCCGATGAGTGGTACAACTTCATCAAAGATGGCTTCGACATGCTCTACGAGGAAGGCGCGAGGCATCCGAAGATGATGTCAGTCGGCCTGCACATGCGCCTCATCGGCCATCCCGCACGCGCGGTCGCGCTGCAGCGCCTTCTCGACTACATGATGCAGAAAAAGGACGTATGGATCACACGCCGCGTCGACATTGCGCGGCACTGGATCAAGACACACCCCTATCCGGGCAAAGGTTTAAACGAGTGATATCGCGGCGGCCGGAAATCCAGCCGGCCGTCCCAACTCGAGGAACTCCCGGCACGTGGTACATGTGCTATTGATCAATCCCAATACCAATGCGGTCACGACCGGACGCATGGTCGATATCGCCCGAGAGGCGACGGGCGCGCGGCTCGAAATTTCCGGCCGGACGGCGACGCAAGGCGTCCCCCTCATTACGAATGAACGAGAACTCGCTGCAGCATGCCTTGCTGTGCCGGCTTTGGTGTCCGACCTTCCCGTGGATTGCGCAGGGATCGTACTTTCTGCTTTCGGCGATCCAGGCCTCGCCGATCTGCGGCGCCAGATATCGATCCCGATCGTCGGCATCGGCGAGGCCGGGATACGCGCTGCCGCCCGGCATCGACGTCGATTTGCAGTTGCCACGACCACACTGGGATTGCGTCATCGAATAGAAGCGACGATCGCTGCCCTTGGCCTTTCGGCGTGTTACGTGGGCATGGAAGTGACGGATGGTGATCCCGCCGAGCTGACAGCCGATCCCAAGCGCCTCGAGGCCGCATTGGGGCTCGCGGTGTCCCGCGCGATCGACGTCCGCGCGGCTCAGGCCGTCGTCATTGGCGGTGGGCCATTGGCCGTCGCCGCACGCGAACTGACCCGCCACTTCACCGTGCCCATCATCGAGCCGATACCCGAAGCGGTGCGGTGGCTCGAGAGAGCAATGCGTCATCGCGGAGGTAACAAATGCCCAAATCGCTGATCCGCAGCCGGTCGATGATCACCAAGACGATCGACCGCAAGACATGCGAGCAGATCGAGGATGGCGCCGTGCTTCAGGAAGACGGCATCATCCGTGCCATCGGGACGTTCAAAGAGCTCAGCGCGGCCAATCCGGGTGTGCCTGTCGTCGGCTCGGGCAACGAGGTGATGCTGCCGGGCTTCGTCAATGGCCATCACCACATCGGTCTGACGCCGGTTCAACTCGGTTCGCCGGACATGCCGCTCGAGTTGTGGTTCGTCACGCGTCTCGTGATCCGCAGCCTCGATGTTTACCTCGATACGCTCTACTCCGCCTTCGAGATGATCGCCTCGGGCGTCACGACTGTGCAGCACATCCACGGCTGGATGCCGGGCACGCTGCCGGAAGTCGCCGCACGATCCAACCAAGTCATCAAGGCCTATGAAGACATCGGTATGCGCATCTCCTACTGCTACGCCGTGCGCGACCAGAACCGTCTCGTCTACCAGGCCGACGAAGAATTCGTCGCCAGTCTTCCCAAAGAGCTGCAAGGGCCGCTTCAGCGCCATTTTGCACGGTTCAAAACCGGCCTCGACGATACAATGGGATTGTTTCGGAATCTCTATCGGCAGCACAGCGCCAAGCCACGCGTCAAAATCCAACTCGCCCCGGCAAATCTACACTGGTGCTCCGACAAGGCCCTGACGGCTCTGTCGGATGCTTCGGCGAAGTACAACGTCCCCATTCACATGCATCTCGTCGAGACCGCCTATCAGAAGGAATACGCTTGGCGGCGCGGCAAGTGCAGCGCACTCGAGTACATCGATCGTTTTGGGATGGTGAACGAAAGGCTGACGTTGGGGCACGGCGTGTGGCTGAACGAGTCTGATATCGATCGATTGGCAGTGGCGGGGGGCTGCGTGTGTCATAACTGCTCGTCGAACTTTCGTTTGCGGTCGGGGGTGGCGGCGTTGAACGTGTTCGAGCGCAAGGGCATCAATACGGCCATTGGCCTCGACGAAGCCGGCATCAACGACGACCGCGACATGCTGCAGGAGATGCGTATGGTGCTGCGTGCGCATCGCGTCCCGGGCATGGTCGATGAAGACGTGCCGACGATGGCGCAAGTCCTGCGCATGGCAACGCAGGGCGGTGCCAAGACGACACCGTTCGGCAGCACTATCGGCACGCTCGAAGTCGACAAAGCCGCGGACCTGGTGCTGATCGATTGGAAGCACGTGTCCTATCCTTACCTCGACGAGGAAACGCCCGTCCTTGACGCGGTCATCCAACGCGCCAAATCTGAGGCCGTGAAGGTGACGATGTGTGCGGGCGAAGTCATCTACCAGGACGGCAAGTTCCTGCGCGTCGACAAGGATGCAGCGCTGAAGGCGCTGCATGACACGCTGCAGAAGGCCTTGACCTCGGAAGAGGTCGAGCGGCGGCAGCTTTCCAAAGCTCTCCTGCCTCATGCCCGCAAATTTTATGCGGACTATATCGATCCGCGCAGGCACGAACCATTCTATCGTCAAAGCTCGAAGGCGTAGTGAACGGCACGCGCCAGCATCGACCAATGACACAGGTTGAATTTCATCATATCGGCGTGAGTTTGGTGGGTTGCAAGGTGCCGTGTCGATGATGCTAAATCGCTTGCCAGCTATTCTCAATCGCCCAGTCGGTCAGGGAGTGACGAATGGACTACGATCTTCTGATACGTGGCGGCACGGTTGTTTCTGCGCATGACATGGCTGTGGCCGATATCGCGGTGTCCGCGGGTAGGGTCGTCGCTGTGGGGGCAATCAACGGTTCGGCGCGCGAAACGGTCGACGCTGGTGGCCTGCTCATCATGCCCGGGGGCGTCGATACACACGTTCATCTCGACCAGCCGTCTCCGGGCGCCGAGATGTCCGACGACTTCCTCTCGGGGACCTCGTCCGCAGCGGCTGGAGGCACGACGAGCGTCGTTTCGTTTTCCTGGCAGGAACAGGGCAAATCACTCGCTGCCGTCACCGCCGATTATCACTTGCGCGCGCGCAAAGCGATAGTCGACTACTCGTTTCACCTGACGATTACCGATGCGACCCGCACCGTCGTCGAGGAGGAACTGCCGCGACTGGTCGAGGAGGGCAGTCGCTCGATCAAGGTTTTCATGACGTACGACGGTGTGCGGCTCGACGACAGCTCCATTCTTCGTGTGCTGGCGGCGGCGCGGCGCAACAATGCCCTCGTTTGTGTGCACGCCGAGCATCACGAGCTGATCGCGTGGATGTCAGAGCAGCTCGTTGCCGCGGGGTTGACGGCGCCGAAGTACCACGCGTGGGGCAAGCCGATGATCGCTGAGCGTGAGGCCTGCAACAGGATCATTTCGCTCGCGGAAGCTCTGGACGTGCCGATCCAGATATTCCATGTCTCCGGTGCAGAACCTGCCGAGGAGATAGCGCGCGCGCAAGCTCGCGGCTTGAAGGTCTGGGCAGAAACCTGTCCTCAGTATCTGACGTTGACGGCTGCTGATCTCGATCGGCCGGGATTCGAAGGCGCCAAGTTCGTTTTCGGCCCCCCTGCGCGCACCAATTCCGACCAGGAGGCTCTGTGGGGATACATTCAGCGCGGGGTCATCGACATAATTTCCTCAGATCACTCGCCCAATCGATACGACGACCCGAAGGGGAAGAAAGTGGGCGGTGAATCGGCACCCTTCAACAAAATCCCCAATGGGATCCCGGGGCTTGCGGCGCGCCTTCCGCTGGTTTTCACGGAGGGTGTCACAAAAGGACGGATCGATGCACCCGCGTTCGTTCGGTTGATTTCGACCAATCCGGCCAAGCTATTTGGGCTCCACCCTCGCAAAGGGTCTCTGGCCATCGGAAGCGACGCCGATATCCTGCTTTGGGATCCGAAAAAAAGCGTCACGCTCACCAATGCGCGGATGCACCACGGAGGCGACTACACACCTTACGAAGGATACCGAGCCATCGGTTACCCGGTCGGCGTCTTCGTGCGCGGGATCAAGGTTTTCGACGGGGACGCAGTTGTCGGGCGGCCGGGGCACGGTCAGTACCTGAAACGCGATCCTTATCCGATGATCGCGCCTCGGGATCGCTTCCCCACGCCCTTCAATCCGGTCGATCGCAAGCTCGTTTGAATGGCGGAATAACTGGCGCATCGGCTCGGTTTCTGTTCGAAATGTCATCATCGGAAGGCATTGCAGGACGAGCGGTTATCGAGTTTCATCGGTTATGCAGCAGCCGAGCGAGAACATAGGAGAACCGTCATGCCCCAAATGCCGCCAGTTTCCCGTCGCCACGTGATTGTCGGATCAGCCGCCGTCGCCACGACCGGGTTTCCCAATATTATCCGCGCTCAAACCCGCGAGATTTTTATCGGCGGCCCGGCATCTCCCGGTCTCACTGATGGATTGTTTCCGCTCATCGAGAAGAAGCTGAACGTCAAGGTCTTGTTCGAAGGCACAAATTCTCTGATCAATCTGGAGAAACTGCGATCCAATAAAGATCGGCCCACGATGACGCTGACGATGATGGACGATCCCGTCCTCATCCTGGCTGAGCGGGACAAACTGATCAAAAAGCTGCCGGCCGACGTCACGAACCTCGCTGATCTGCCCGCGGCAGCCAAACCCAAGGGGGGCATGTGGGCCAACTGGTGCCAGCCGATGTGCAGCTTCTCCTACAACACCAAAGCAGTGCCGAAAGGCCTCGAAAGCTATGCCGATGCCTGGGATGCCAAGTTCAAGGAGCGCATCATCATCATTTCGATGCGCATCACGCAGGCCATTGCGCCGCTGCTGGCCGCGACGAACTTCGTGACCAAGAAGCCACTCGATCAATGCATGGTCGACTGGCAGCAGGGAATTGAGCGCATGAAGCAGCTCAAGCCCAATATCATACAGATATCGACCAACGCACCGCAGGCCCAACAGCTTCACGAGTCTGGCGAGTGCGATATCTATTTCAGCCCCGACTCCCGCACGACTCTACTGCGCAAGGCGGCTGGTGCCCCCGTCGATCAGGGCATGCCGAAAGAGGGCGTGCTTGCCATGCCTGCGGGCGTTGCGCTCGTTGAAGGTGGCCCGAACCAGGATATAGGTATGGCCTTCATGAACGAGATGTTGAGCCCTGAAATTCAGGCCTATATCGGTAAAACCTTCCATTCCCGGCCGACCAACTCCAAGACGGTGCTGCCGGAAGGCGTCAAGTTTCCGAACCTGATCGCGCTCGACTGGGAGTATTTCGCCGACAACCGCAACGCGATGATCGAGCGCTTTGAGCGCGAGGTCGCTACAAAATGAACGAAGTGACCGTCGGCCCGATGGACGGCGCCGGAGCTTCGACTGCGGAACGCTATCTCGATGTCGACCGCGTCGCCAAGCAGTTTGGTTCCTCGGTCGTCCTCAAAGATCTCGTTCTGTCGGTCGCGCGGTCCGAATTCGTGTCCCTGCTTGGACCCTCCGGTTGCGGGAAGACGACGCTGTTGCGCTTGATCGCGGGGCTCCAGTCACCCGACACGGGCCGCATTCTGATCGATGGCAGAGACATCACGCGCACTGCCGCTCACAAACGCAACATCGGCGTCGTGTTCCAGAACTACGCGCTGTTCCCACATCTGTCGGTCGAGCAGAACGTCGCCTTCGGACTTGTTGCTCAACGTCAGCCAGAGGCCGACATCAAGGAGCGGGTCGCGAATGCGCTGGCGCTCGTGCGCATGCAGGAGTTTTCCAATCGGCGCATCTCGGCGCTGTCGGGCGGCCAGCAGCAGCGGGTTGCGGTGGCGCGCGCCATCGTCGTCAAACCGACGCTGCTCCTGCTCGACGAACCCTTCAGCGCCCTCGACCGAAAACTGCGCGAAACCATGCAGATCGAGATGCGTCATTTGCTGCGCGAGCTCAGGATCACTTCGATTTTCGTGACACACGATCAGGACGAGGCGCTCGTTATGAGTGATCGCATTGCGGTGATGAACAACGGATGCATCGAGCAACTGGGCACGCCCACCGACGTCTACGGGCAACCGAGCACGTTGCACGTCCTCGAATTCGTCGGTCAATCGACGCGGCTTACGGGACAAGTTCTTTCTCCGGGTGGATCGGGCAATGGGCACACCGCAGTCGAAACGCCACTGGGAACCATTCGTGTACCGCAGCGCGGACAAGAGCCGCTCTTCGGCCGCGTCATCGTCGGTGTGCGCCCCGAGAGCATGACGCTCGGCGAGGGGTCGGGGGATTGCAATCGTGTGCGGGCGCGGCTCACCGATATCGTCTTCTTCGGCGCCAAGACCACACTGCATTTCGCATCACCGGGTGCGGACGATCGATTGCAGGCCGAAGTTTCTCGCGTGCCCGAGACCCTTGCGCCCGGAACCGAAGTCTCGCTCAACTGGCCGGTGCGCGAAACCATGGTCTATCCCGCGCCATGACATCCCAGACTTCGAGACCAGTCGATCCGGCGATCGCCCACAGATGGCAGATCGACACTGTCGCCGTAATGATGATACCGGGTCTCCTGTTGATGGCTCTGGCTTTTGCCATACCCGTCGTCAACCTCGTGCTGGACAGCTTCCGGGACGCCAGTGGCCCGAGCCTTGCTGGTTATCGCAAGGTGCTTGGAGATCCCTATTATGTCGGCATCATCGGCGACACGCTGAAACTCGGCGTCGTCACGACACTGGGAACGCTGGCTCTGGGCTATCCCGCCGCCTATGCACTCAGTCGCGCCCCACCGCGCCTGCAGGTCATGTTGTTCGCCCTGATCTTCCTGCCACTCACCGTCAGCATCATCGTCAAGACATTCGGACTGACGATCATGATGCGGCGCGACGGTCTCATCAATTGGCTGCTGGTCACTCTTGGCTTCATCGAAAGACCGATCCGCCTGGTATTCTCGGAATTCGCCCTCTTCTTCGGAATGATCAATGTCTTCCTGCCATTCATGATCCTGCCGATCTACTCGGTCATGCGCCAGCTCGATCCGCAGTTGCGTGATGCAGCCACCACCCTCGGCGCCGGCCCGGTGATGACGTTTTGGCGTGTAACGCTGCCCTTGACGCTTCCAGGAGTGGTAGCCGGCGCCTCGCTCGTCTTTTCGATCGCGGTAGCGGCCTACGTGACACCGGGACTGCTGATTGGTGATCGCTACATGACGATGTCGCAAGTCATGGCCAAAGCCTTTCTCAACATCCGGGATTTCAATCTGGGAGCGAGTATGGCCGTCATCATGCTCGTCATCGCGGCCAGCATCGTCTTCGTGTCGACGTATCTGGCGCAACGCGGCAGACGAGGGGCGTGACATGATCGGTCGCGCCGCATTCGCAGCTTGCTGGGTCATTCTCGGCTTTGTGCTGGTGTTCCTCTACATCCCGATTGTCATCGTGCTCTCCGTATCGTTCACGGAGTCGGTTGTCTTTTCGTTCCCACCACAGGGATTCTCGCTCAGGTGGTATTCGGCGATCCGCAATGCCGATGGCCTGCTCGCGTCGGCTTGGCTGTCGGCACAGATCGCGTTCCTGTCGACCTGCATTTCGCTCGTGCTGGGTACGATGTGTGCGATTGCGGTCGTGCGCCGTTCGGTGCCGGGTGGTGACGCCATTGCGACGTTCATGGGCTCACCGCTGATGATCCCAGGTCTCGTGCTGGGGATTGCATTTCTGCAAGCGGCACGCACGGTCGGGCTGCGGGATGCCTACACGACCTTGCTGATCGCCCACATCGTCCTGACCATGCCCTTCATCATGCGCACGATCCTGGCCAGCCTATCGCTGTTCGACTTCACGATGGTCGATGCCGCGCGCATGCTCGGCTATTCTTATCCCAAGGCACTCTGGTACGTGCTCGTGCCCAACATTCTGCCCGGCGTCATGTCGGGAGCGCTGTTCGCCTTCATCGCCTCGTTCGACAACTACCCGATTTCGATCTTTCTCGTGGACGTGCGGACAAAGACGCTTCCCATTCAGCTTCTCAATCAGCTCGAGATGTCTCCCGACCCGACGGTCGCGGCGACGGCGGGCCTACTGATCCTCGGCACCATCGCCGCCCTCGTCGTCTGCGATCGCCTCGTCGGGTTAAAACGGATGACCACGATCTGAGGCCGGGTGGGTCCGCACGCAGTTCGACGCGAACGCTAACAGGCGCGAATTCGTCACTAAGTTCGACTTGCCTTCGGCCTCGCATCCTCTGCTCGTAAAACAGCTCATTCATCGCACATGGCCAGACGGTCGGAGCCAAGATACGTTGCCCGGAGGCCTCAAGCTCGAGCATCGGTATGTCCCAGGCAACACGGATCAGTCTGCTCCGCATCCGCATCGTTTTCGGTGACAGGGGTATGCTTGGGCCCGGCAAGGCAGACATGCTTGAATTAATCCAGATGACCGGATCGATCGCGGCTGCCGGTCGTCGCTTGGGCATGAGCTACAAGCGGGCCTGGATGCTCGTCGAGACGCTCAACGGCATGTTCGCCGACCCGCTGGTCGAGAGTTCGCGCGGCGGCGCTAGCCATGGCGGCGCCACAGTTACCGCGAACGGAGAGCGGGTGCTCGCGCTCTACCGCGCCTTTGAGCGCAAGGCCGCCAAGGTGGGGACCAAGGAGATCGGCGTGCTCGAGGATCTCCTCGCAGTACGGGGCAGCGATATGTCCCGCAAAAAATAACGCTTGCGTGTCTGTTCCTCGATTGCGATAGGTTTTGCAGACCATATCGCCCGAGGATGTCCGATGCACATCGCCACGATGCTGCGACGCCTGGGACTGGCCGCGTTCGTCAGTCTGCTTACGGCCCCGGCCCATGCGGCCGAGGTCAAAGCCGCTGTCGCTGCCAACTTCACTCAGCCGGTGAAGGAGATCGCGCCGCTGTTCGAAAAGGCCACAGGTCACGAGCTCGTGCTGAGCTACGGCGCGACCGGCACCTTCTATGCCCAGATCACGCATGGCGCACCCTTTGATATCCTCCTATCGGCCGACAAGGCCACGCCAACCAAAGCCGTGACCGAGGGGCATGCCGTCGCGGGGACGGCCTTCACCTACGCAGTCGGCAAGCTCGTCCTCTTCAGCAAGACATCGGGTCTCGTGCTCGGCGAGTCCGCGCTGAAGGAGGGCAAGTTCACCAAGATCGCCATCGCCAATCCGGCGACAGCTCCTTACGGAGCCGCTGGTGTGGAAGTCATGAAGGCGCTTGGGGTCTATGAGGCGCTGCAGCCGAAAATCGTGCAGGGCACCAACATCGCCCAGACTTTCCAGTTCATCGATACAGGCAACGCCGAGGTCGGGTTCATCGCCCTCTCACAAGTGGCCTCTGTGGAGGGCGGCTCGCGATGGGTTGTGCCAGGCAACCTTCACGCTCCGATTTTTCAGGATGCCGTTTTGCTCAAGACCGGTACAGACAATACCGCCGCCCGCGCGTTCCTCGCCTTCTTAAGGAGTGCCGAAGCCCGCAAGGTGATCGAGAAATTCGGCTACAGCGTCGGCGATTGACGAAAGCTTCTCATGCTCAACATGTCCGAGCTGTGGTCGCCGATCCGGCTCACGCTGGAGCTTGCAGCGATCACGACAGTGC
>JBKJYG010000538.1:0-2568 GCA_046715905.1 Hyphomicrobiaceae bacterium
GCATAGATGGGCGATCGTATTGGTTTATTTACCGATACCAGACACCCTGTTCCGATCATCTGCCTCCGTGTCGCGTAATACCGCACACGGCTCGGCGGCGATACCGGCATCGGTCAGGACGTCACATGACGGAGAATTCGCAGGATTTCGGTGGGGCCCGCCAGCCGCAGGCTGCCGGCGTTGTCGATACACGGCAGTTCGTCACCTTCACGCTCGGCGCGCAGCAGTACTGCGTCGACATCATGGCGGTACGCGAGATCCGCGCCGCCAACGTCATCACGCCGCTGCCGAGCGCGCCCGAATTCGTGCGTGGCGTGATCAACCTGCGCGGCACCATCGTGCCGATCATCGATCTCAGGACACGTTTCGCGCTCGGCCGCACCGAGTTGAACCAGGGCATCGTCGTGGTTGTCATGATCGAGGGCCGACCCATCGGCCTCCTCGTCGACGCCGTCTCCGACATTCTCACCGTGCACCGGAGCGACATCGCCGCCATTCCTGAAACCGACGGTGAGAAACGCAACCCGTTCTTCGACGGCCTGATCCCGCAGGGCGACGCCATGCTGATCGTGATCGCGCTGGACCGCCTGACCAGGTCGTCCGTGCAGATGACGGCATTCCCCTCGCCGACGCAATTGGAGGCACTGGTCGCATGACAAAGTGCGTTGTTAGCTTCGAGGCA
Organism: Hyphomicrobiaceae bacterium; assembly: GCA_046715905.1. GTDB lineage: Bacteria > Pseudomonadota > Alphaproteobacteria > Rhizobiales > Hyphomicrobiaceae. The sequence goes on from JBKJYG010000538.1 coordinate 683, forward strand.
GTGATTGCTACCCCCCACTAAAAGAGTTCGACCGATGTCCGCTTTGCTGAACAACCTATTATGAGAGTTCAACGATGATCAGACTATTCTCCAAGTTCTCGATCGCCGGGCGGCTGACCGCGATCGGCTTGCTCGTCGCCGTGATCGCCTCCGTTGGCGGCGGTTATCGGCGCCTTTGGCATTTGGTCGATTGGCAAGCAGTTTCGAGCCTACGAAGACATGGCCGGCGATGCCCTGCTCGCCTCGGAAATCAATGCCGACATCGCCAAAGTTTTGCTGAACGCGCGCGAATTCTTGACGACGCGCAGCGACGACGATCTGAAAGAAACCCGCCGATACCTGACCGAAGTCAAGAAAGGGGTGGCGAAGGCAGAAAAAGAATTGCACGCCGCCGACCGCGCCGCGTTGCTGCGCAAGATAACCCCTGTTCTCATTGATTTCGAACAGGGCTTCAACCGCATCGTGGTGCTGCTCGTCGAGCGCGACCGGATCGTCTCGGAGGTCCTGGACAAGATTGGCCCACAGATTCGTGTTGCCTTGACAAATTTGATGGAGGCGAGCTCGCGCGAGAAGGACTACGACACGGCGCTGCTCGCGGGCACGCTCCAGGAAGACCTGTTGTCGGCTCGCCTCTACATCAACAAGTATCTCTTGAACAACAAGAGCGAGGAGGTGGACAGGGTTGAATCCGAGTTTCGGGAGATCAATACGCACTTGGACAAGTTGTCCTCGCTCTCGAGCCAGACGGCTGCGCGCAACGGGGCTGCGTCGGCTCCGTTGCCCAAGCCGGAATCGAGGGTCACGAATCCTGCCGCCACGCAAAGCTTGGCCGCGGCCAGCGTCTCGTCGATTCGGCCGCTGATCGCTCAATACCGCGAGGGGTTTGCGGCGGTGCGCAAGATCATCGAGGAGCGCAACAAGATACGGACCTCAACGCTCGAAAAGGATGGCGTAGAAATCAGTGCGTGGGCCGACGCAATCAAGAACAGCGCGATCAAGTCCGAGGCCGAGCTGTCCGTGCAGACGCTCGCGGCCATAGATCAATATGAGATCATGATCGCCGTCGCCGCCCTCCTGAGCTTCATCATTGGCGGCTTACTGTCCTTGTTCAGCGCTTGGGGTCTGTCCAGGCAGGTCAACACTCTCGTGGCTCAAATGCGCAGCCTTGCAACGGGCGACACCAGCATTCAGGTCGACGCAGCGGAGCGCAAGCATGAGATTGGTGAAATGGGGAAGGCGCTCGTGATCTTTCGCGATGAAGCAATCGCGAAGTCCCGTCTCGAAGACGAGGCCGTCGAGCAGCGCCGGGCGATGGAGGAGGCGCGCCGCCAGGCCGAGGATGAACTCAGGCGAAGCGCGGAACTGCAGGCGAACGCAGCAAAAGAGCAAGCAGAACTCATCCGTATCCTCGCCGAGGGACTCGGTAAGCTCGCCGACGGTGACCTTACGGCACACCTGGCCTCGAACTCAGATGACGTGTTCCGCCAGATCAGAGACGACTTCAATCGGACGGGCAAAGAGGTTCGCTCGATTGCCGAGCGCATCGCCCAGGCGAGCGGCGCCGTGCAGGTCGCCACATTGGAGATCGGCTCCGGCGTGACGGATTTGGCCGAGCGCACGGATCAGCAGGCCTCGGCGCTGGAGGAGACGGCCGCCGCGATGGAGCAAATGTCAGCGACGGTGCGGCTGACCGCCAACAATGCCCAAGAGGCCAACCGGGCGGCGACTTCGACCCACATTCTTGCCGTCAACAGCGGCGAGATCGCGAGCCAGGCGGTAGCGGCGATGTCGAAGATCGAGGATTCCTCGCGTCAGATCACCGAGATCGTAGGCCTGATCGAGGAAATCGCGTTCCAGACCAACATCCTGGCGCTGAACGCGGCCGT
>JBKJYG010000539.1:0-5979 GCA_046715905.1 Hyphomicrobiaceae bacterium
CGATACGGGCGAGCACGTCGTCGACATGCCGACCGGCCAAGGGATGGTGGTCAAACGCTCGATGGCTGCGGGCACTGCCTCTGGAACATAAACAGATTGCCGGCGATCAGTCTTCAAAACGGGAGGACGTTGACTGTGATGGCCTCTGATCAGGGCGGACCGCGTCCACTCGAGTGGACGCCCGAACTCGTGCAGCGCTTCTGGAACGGCATGGCAAAGGCCGGCCTCGACGATGCGATGGCCTTCGGTCGCATGGCGCGACGTTGCATTCATTGGCTCATCGCGCGGCATCTGGTTCAGGGCGGTCGACATCTCGACTACGGTGCCGGCAGCGGCGAGGTGGCCGCGTACTTGATTTCGCTCGGGTACCCCTTTGCCGTCCTCGAGCCCGCCATCGAGCGGCAGCTCAAAACCGAGGCGAACCTCCAGGGTATCTCAGGTTTTCTCGGTGATCCTGGTCCGGCGGGCAGCGCGTCATTCGACGCTGTCACTTGTTTTGAAGTTCTAGAGCACGTCTTGGACGTCGACTTTGAAAGGGTCTGCTCCGAGTTGGCCGGACATGTGCGTCCCGGCGGCAAGCTCATCATATCGACGCCGAACAATGAGAACTTGGCTCTAAGCACGGTGGTTTGTCCTGTCAGCAATGTTTCGTTTCACCGCTGGCAGCATGTACGCCGGATGTCGGCTGAGTTTTTGACCGGAACATTTGCCCGTCATGGCTTTCGCAAAGTCTGTGTGCACCAGCTCGATTTCTTCGAACCCCTGTTCGAGCCCTATTTGCACATGATGGGCTTCGATAAAAGGCAACGATCCCGCGGCGAAATCATTCCGCTTCATATCCATCAGGTGATGCACGATATCGACGGCGTCATGGGCGGCGCCAGCAACTTGCTTTATGTCGGCCTCAAAGAATGAACGCACCCTTGAGGTATCAACGATGAACCTGCCAACGCTTGCCACGGTCCGCGTCGCCGTCATCGGCCTGGGCTATGTCGGCCTGCCGCTGGCCGCGTATATGGGCCGGATCTTTCCGACGCTGGGTTTTGACATCGACAAGGGCCGGGTTGCGGAGCTGAAAGCGGGCATCGATCGCACGCGGGAAGTGACCGAGGCGGAATTCCGGAAGGCCGAGCGCATCTCGTTCTCGTCCAACAGCGGCGATCTGAAAGCCTCCAATTTTTACATCGTCACGGTGCCGACGCCGGTCGCCGGAGCCAACCGCCCCGATCTCTCCGCCTTGGAGAAGGCAAGCGCGACCGTGGGGGCCGCGATTTCACGCGGCGATATCGTCGTCTACGAATCGACGGTCTATCCCGGCGCCACCGAGGAGATCTGCGTTCCCATCATCGAGCAGACCTCGGGCCTGGTCTTCAATCGCGATTTCTTCGCGGGCTATAGCCCCGAGCGGATCAATCCCGGCGACCAGCAGCATCGGTTGCCGGACATCGCGAAGGTCACGTCAGGTTCGACGCCGATGGCGGCCGAGGTCATCGACGCTGTTTACAGTCGCATCATCACGGCGGGAACCTACAAGGCCAGTTCCATCCGTGTCGCGGAAGCGGCCAAGGTGATCGAGAACATTCAACGCGATGTCAATATCGCGCTCGTCAACGAACTTTGCATGCTGTTCAAGAAGCTCGGCCTTGAAACGCGCGAGGTGCTGGACGCCGCCGCGACAAAGTGGAATTTTCACCGCTATCAGCCCGGGCTGGTTGGCGGGCACTGCATCGGGGTCGACCCGTACTATCTCACCCACAAGGCGCAATCGATCGGCTTTCATCCCGAGATTATCCTCGCCGGGCGCCGTATCAATGACGGCATGCCGACGTTTGTTGCGCACGATGTGATCAAGACGATGGTGCGTCACAAACTGCGCGTCGACACCGCCCGCGTCCTCGTTCTCGGATTCACCTTCAAGGAGAATTGCCCGGACACGCGCAACACCAAGATCGCGGGATGCGTGAAGGAGCTGCAAGACTTCGTCGAGGAGGTCGTCGTCTACGATCCCTACGCCGAACCGGAGGTCGCGTTGCATGAGTACGGCATCGTGGTGACCAATACGCTGCCCCGCGACACATTCGACGGCATCGTCCTGGCGGTCCGGCACGACAAGATCATCGAACTTGGTCGCGACGCTCAGCAAGCCATGCTGAAGCCGGAAGGCGGCGTGATTTACGACGTCAAAGGCCTCCTCCCGGCTTCGCAGAGCCAAGGCCGGCTCTGAGCCGTCAGCGGGCGCGCACTACCATAAGCGCGGGCCGTCCGGGTCCATCACGTTGGCGGCGGCGGGCCGCGATCACACTTACCCACCTGCAAATTGCCGCGCGACCCGACCTGCACTTTTTTGTGGTCCGCCGCCCGGCCTAGGTTGATGCAACCTGCATCCATTGCAGTTTACGTTTGTTGCATCGCATGGGCTTCAACACATGATGGTGGAAACGCTGGAAGACCCCGTGCCGAGGCTGGCACCGCTCGAATGTGCCGTTGGCGCGCGAGAGTGTCGGCCGTCCGATCGACGGAGGCGCTCGTGAGACAGGTTACAGCGCTGACGATCGACCAGCGGTCCGTGGTGAGCATCCTGGCCTTCGTGGCAAAACTGATGATTGCCCTGGGCCTGCTTTGGCTGCTGCTGCGCAGCATCGATGTGCATAAAGTTGGCGGCATGCTGGCGAAGTCCGATGTCACGTTGTTCTTGACGGCCTGTATGCTGCTGGCATCGGGGGTTGCCATCAACGCGCTTCGGTGGGCCCGCGTGATGGAAAACTTGGATCGCCCGATCGGTACGGGCAATGCGATCACCGGCAATTTCGAGGCCATGTTCTTCAATCAGATTTTGCCGACCGGCGTTGGCGGCGATGCCATCCGCAGCCTTCGCGCCTATGACGCGGGCGCCTCGACAGGGTTTGCGATCATAGGCGTCCTGATCGATCGTGCATTCGGCCTGTGGTTTGTCGCGCTCTCAATCTGCGTGGCGCCGTTGTGGGCAAGCTCCGCGATGGTCGCGTCGCCGAGTTTTCAAATCCTCGCCTGGGTTGCGGCGCTGGTCGTGGCGGGCGGCATCGGCACCGCTGTTGTTGGCTCATTGATGAAATCCGACGCGTTCCCGCGATGGGCCGTGCCGGTGACGGCGCTGGTGCAGGCTTTCGCGCAGGTTTGCCGTGCGCCTAGAAGCATGGCCGACATCGGCGGTGCGCTGCTGCTTTCGAACCTCGTGACGATTGCATCGTTTGCCTTGTGCGCACGCGCACTCGGCGTCGAAGCTGCTTGGTGGGACGTCACGGTGATTCTGCAAGGTTTGGTCCTTGCTTCGATCTTGCCCATTTCCGTCGGTGGCTGGGGTGTGCGCGAGGGCGCCGCCATCCTCCTGTTCTCGAACATTGGCGTTGGCACCAACGAAGCCGTCTCGATCTCGATCCTGTTTGGGCTTGTGCTGACCGTCGTCGGGCTTGCCGGCGCGGTGGTCTGGTTGCTGAGCGGCTACCAGCGGTTCGGTGGCCGTGCCGCTCGCGCCTTGCCCCGGACCGTCGATCAAAATCTCAATCTAGCGGAGCGACGAGCATCATGAGCAGTGCACCGGCCACCATCGTCGCCTTCCCCATTGTTAGCGTATCAAATCTGACGGCGCGACCACCAATGTCGGATCGCAAGCGTGCTTTTTTGGATAACGCCGATCGCATGGCGCCAAGGCGCCGGGATTGGATCGCACGAAACGCCGCCTATTATGCGGATGACCGGCGTTACATGCGCTACCTCATCCCATCGGGGATGCGCGTGCTGGATCTGGGTTGCGGGACGGGCGAGCTGCTGGCCTCCCTCAAGCCGGTGCATGGCGTAGGTCTCGATCTATCGGCACGCATGGTCGAGGAAGCGCGCAAAGCACACTCTTATCTCACATTCATTGAAGGAGACGCGGAAGATCCCGATGTGCTGGCGTCGCTTGGGGGACCTTTCGATTACATCGTGATCTCCGATACCATCGGCATGTTCGAAGATATCGAGGTTGCGCTCAAAGGTTTGCATCATTTATGCACCGCCGAGACGCGGATCGTGATCGCGTACTACTCGCCCTCGTGGGAGCCCTTCATTAGGCTTGGCACGATCCTGGGCCGGCGCATGCCGCAACCCCAGCCCAACCTGCTCACCAAGACTGACTTTCTGAATATCCTCGATCTCGCCGAGTTCGAGTCCATCCGCATCGAGCAGCGCCAACTTGTTCCGTTCGGTCTCTTGGGGCTCGGGCGCCTGGTCAACCGCTTCATCGCGCCGCTTCCCGGCATTCGCCGCCTGTGTTTGCGCACCTACCTTGTCGCGCGCTCGCGCTCCGCGCCGCGTCAGTCCAAACCCTCGACCAGCATCGTCATTCCCTGTCGCAACGAGCAGGGAAACATCGAGCGCGCCATCAAGGAAATGCCCCGGTTCGGCGGCCACCAGGAAATCATTTTCGTCGAAGGCAATTCGAACGACGATACGCTCGCCGAGTGCCGTCGCGTGCAGACGGCCTATACGGGGGAATGGGACATCAAGGTCCTGAAGCAGGACGGCAAGGGCAAAGGCGACGCTGTGCGCAAGGGCTTCGCCCATGCCAAGGGCGACATCTTGATGATTCTCGACGCCGACCTCACGATGCCGCCGTCCGCGCTCCCGAAATTCTATCATGCCATCGCCGGCGACAAGGGTGAGTTCGTCAACGGCACGCGCCTCGTCTACCCTAGAAAGAGGCCATGCGGTCTCTCAACCACATCGCCAATCGGTTTTTTGCCGCGATGTTTTCCTATCTGCTCAATCAGCGTTTCACCGACACGCTATGCGGCACCAAGGTACTGCGGCGCGTCGACTACGAGAAAATCGTCGCTTCGCGAAGTTATTTCGGCGATTTCGATCCGTTCGGCGATTTCGACCTCATTTTCGGTGCGGCCAAGCAGAGTTTACGGATCGTCGAAGTGCCTATCCACTATAAGGCGCGCACCTATGGTGAGACGCAGATTTCCCGCTTTCGCGATGGCTGGTTGTTGCTTCGGATGATGGTGTTTGCCTTCACTAAGTTGAAGGCGATCTGACGCATGGACGCGCTTGTGGACGAGCGCCTCACCGAGCATCGCCGAGTTTGGGACAGCAAACCGACGTTGCGGGCGATCTACTTGGATTTTCATCGTCGGCTCGAAGCCTCGTGTCCGCCTGGCAAGTTGCTGGATATCGGCGGTGGCTCCGCCCATTTCAAAACCTATCGGCCCGAGGTCGTCGCGCTCGACATCTTGCCGTTTTCCGGGATCGACGTCGTCGCCGACGCCCACGACATGCCCTTCGATAGCGCCGAGTTCTCCGGCATCGTGATGTTGGACGTGCTCCACCATCTCAAGCGCCCCGTCGTGTTCCTGCGCGAGGCCGCCCGTGTTCTGAAGCCTGGAGGACGGCTTGCAATGATCGAGCCCGGCATGAGCGTGATCGCACGACAGGTCTATCATCACTTTCATCAGGAGCCGGTGATCATGACCGCGGATCCGCTGGCCGAGCAGGTTGCGCAGTCGGGCGATGATCCGTGGGATTCGAACCAGGCGATTCCATCGCTGATGTTCGGGTCGGCCGAGGCCCGCGCGCGCCTGGCGCAGCTCGTACCCGAACTGAAAGTCGTCTCGGTGCGCTGGCTGAGCTTGATGGCCTACCCGCTTTCGGGCGGCTTCAAACCTTGGTGTCTCTGGCCAGAAGCGCTGGTCGGGCCGATGCTGCAGGTCGAGGATCTGGTGATGCCCGTGTTCGGCCCCGTGCTCGGCTTCCGCACCTTCGTCGTTCTGGAGCGCAGAGGATCATGAGGGGCATCATTTCTCGAGGCTGCGCCCCTTAAAGTTCAACGCTTCCTGCCCCGTCGGAATTTCATGCACCCGGCCTATCGGGGCAATCGGATCGAGGGCATGAAACATAATAGTGCAGAGATCGCGGAAGAGGTTCGGCTTACCTTTCGGTCATCCCGCTTCGGTGCATGGC
>JBKJYG010000540.1:0-5099 GCA_046715905.1 Hyphomicrobiaceae bacterium
GTCCGCAGCCGCGCGGATGCCCGAGGCCCTCTCGCCCGTCCCAAAGACTTCTAAGCCCGCCGCCACCGTCGGCGTGCCCGTCGCCATCGCCAATGTGCGCCCCGTTACGGTGACGCCAAGCTGGAAGCCGGCCGTGGTCACGCCAGCCTTGGCGTCCGCCCGCCCGGAACAGCCCCTGCCAGGCATCACAGGTCGGTCCGCAAACCCAGCAGCGCAGGCTGGCGCCCCGTATGCGTCCAGCAAGACAGCGCTCGGCCCGCGCCCGCCGACCGTGGCGCCGGTCGCCGCGGCTGCCGGGACCGCCAAACCGGCGGCGCTTGGACCGTTCACCGTGCAGATTGGCGCCTACGCCAGCGAGGAGGAGGCGCAGCGCCGCTTGGAAATCGTGCGGGCGCGCAGTGGGAGCCTGCTGGGCTCGGCCAACGCGCTCACCCAGCCGGTGCAGACGAAGGGCGGTCAGCTCTACCGCGCTCGCTTCCAGGGCTTTGATGCCGCCGCCGCCGCCAACGTCTGTGTGGAATTGCGCAAGCAGAAGATCGACTGCCTCGTCGCCCGCTGACGTTGCGATCGCTCAAGCCCGGTCCGTGCCCAGCGCCACGTCCTTGGCCTCATTGATCTTGGCGGCCAGATACGTCGACCCGCCGCGATCGGGATGCATTTTCTGCATCAGGGCGCGATGTGCCTGCCGTATAGCCTCTGGCGAGGCGTCGGGAGAAAGCCCTAAAATCTCGAACGCTTCGGCACGCGTCATCGGGCCATCCGAGCCTGGCGGAGGCCCCGCGCCAGCGCGCGCCATGTCGTCCCGCCAACTGGGATGCACGCGGTCGAGAAAAGCCTCGATGAGCTGCGCTGACTGCGGGTCGGCAAAACGGCAATCCTGCCACAATTGCGCCAGCTCCACGGGGCGCAGGCTGTCCAGATCGCGACCGGCGAAAGCGCCTTTGAGCACTCGCCCGCGCATAGCGCCGCTTTCGTGCTCCAGCTCCATCTCGAGGTGCTCGGTGCGCACGGTGGAGGCCGGCCGGCCTGATCGAGTGTTGCTTCCCGGCCATGACGGCGGCCAGTTGCCCCACGGCATCCCCGAGGCGCCCCAGATCAGCCAGATACCCAGCGAGGCGAGCGGCACGGCATAGGATGCGCCTCCCCGCGCGAACAGAACGGCGGAGATGGCAAGCACCGCCGCGCCCGTCAGCCGGCGCGAGTTGCCGGCCAAGATGGCGCTATTGGCGCGTGAGAAGGCCCCGAGCGCATAGAGCCCGAGGGCCAGCCCTGCAATGCCGAGAATGAAGTATTGCATGGGATGTCAGGCGGGTTCCGCTTCCGGGTGGGCCGTAGATGTGATGGCGCAACATCAGGGCTGCGCGCATCGGGTACAGCCTCGTTATCACACAGTGATGGCAGTGCCCACGGGTCGAGCTAGGGGCCACGCATCTGCTCGAGCAAACGGCGGGCTCCCTGATCCCCCGTCGATGACAGCCGTTCGAGCGCCTGTCGTCCGCCCGACGCGTAGACAGCGACAGCCGACAGCAGTTGGCGCAATTGGGCGGCGGAACCCTGGTCGAAACGGCAGTAGGCTCCTCGTGTGAGTCGCGCGATTTCGCGGAACGCTCGCTCGGCGCGCGCATCGCGGCCCTCCTGGAACAGGAAGACCGGCACCGCGTGCAGCGCCAGCTCGCCGGCCCGGCCGCACAGATCGTCGATCTGCTCTTCCATGCAGTCGCCGACGTAGACCATGGCGCTGACGTGCCTCTTCTTCGTCTCCTCTCGGGCATGCAAGAGCACTTTGCCGATCTGAGTGTAGCCGCCGCGACAATCCACCGTGGTCATGAGCTGCGCCAAGGCGCCCGCATCGGCGACCCACCGGGAGGCGCGGCACTCGCCGGCGCCCCGGAAGTAGACAAGCTGCACATCGAGGCCGCCGGTCGCCTTCACCGCCTCGAACATCTCGGCTTGCAGAGCCAGCGCCATGTCCCAGGTCGGCTGCCGGCTCATGGTGGCGTCCATTGCGAACACCAGCCGCCCGTGACCGCGGCCAACCTTGGGTGGAAGCGTGCGAAGCCGTTCGAGAAAGCCGTCGACCTCAGCCTTCGAGGAGGACGCCGGCACCCCTTCTCGCCCGGAGACGGGCTGGGCCTGCTCGGTCTTCAACGCCGGCTCCGGCAACACGCTACCGGCCGCGTCCGTGGCCGTGGGATCGGGCGTCTTGCTGTGATCGGACATCAGGATCTCTGCCAGGCTGCGCTACGATTGCTTCAGATGGCGAGCCTGCCTTCCGTCAACAATGGGCCAGCCGTCATACTGAACGGACTGATCAGGCATTTTATAATTGAAAACCGGCGCGGGCGGCCTTGTATTCGGTTTCCAGCCTGTCGACCATGGCTGATACTGGCTCGATGGCCTTGACCATCCCGATGCCCTGGCCGCTGCCCCAGATGTCCTTCCAGGCTCGCGGGGGCCGGTTGGGGCCGAAATTCATTTGGCTGGGATCGCTGCTCGGCAGGTTGTCGGGGTCGAGGCCGGCGCGGACGAGGGACGGTTTCAGATAGTTGCCGTGCACGCCGCTGAACAGGTTGGTGTAGACGATATCCTCGGCACGGCCGGCCACGATCTCGGCCTTGTAGGGCGCAACGGCATTGGATTCCTCCGACGCAATGAACATCGAGCCGATATAGGCGAAGTCAGCCCCGAGCATCTGCGCGGCCAGCACCGATCGGCCATGAGCGATGGCTCCCGACAGCGCCACGGGTCCGTCGAACCACTCCCGGATTTCTTGCATGAGCGCGAACGGCGAAAGCCGTCCGGCGTGACCGCCCGCACCCGCGCAGACCGCGATCAGTCCGGAGGCGCCCTTCTCGATCGCCTTGCGGGCGAACTGCAGATTGATGATGTCGTGCAGCACCAGCGCGCCATAGCTGCGAAAGGTCTGGTACACGTCGGCGCGGGCGCCCAGCGAGGTGATCACGATCGGCACCTTGTGGCGGACGCAGGTCTCCACATCGCGCTCCAGCCGGTCGTTGGATCGGTGAACGATCTGATTGACGGCAAAGGGTGCAGCCGGCCGATCGGGATGCTGGCGGTCCCAGGCGGCCAGCTCCTGCTTGATCTGATGCAGCCATTCGTCGAGCTGCTCGGCGGGCCGGGCGTTAAGCGCGGGAAACGAGCCGACGATGCCGGCCTTGCACTGCGCGATGACGAGGCTTGGATAGGATACGGTGAACTGCGGCGCCCCTATCACGGGCAGACGGAGCCGCGTCTTGAGGCTTGCAAACGTTTTCTGCTCGAGCTCATTCAGGTGGCTCATGGCATTCCGTCCTGGCGTCTTGGTTCGGCTAAGAGGAGCAAGGCTTGCGCCGATGTCCAGTGCTTCTTGCATCTGGGCCCGCCGCGGCGCACGCTTGGGCCAGCAACCTCATGCGGGACAAGGACGCAATGGCCAGCAAGCACGAAGCGGCACACTATGATCTCATTCTCAAGGGCGGGAGGGTGATCGACCCTGCGCAGAATCTCGACGGGATCAGCGATGTTGCCTTCAGCGGCGGCAAGGTCGCAGCCGTCGGGCGTGATCTGAAGCCGGGCCTGGCGACCGAGGTTCGCGACGTCGCAGGCAGCATCGTGACGCCGGGGCTGATCGACCTGCACACGCACGTCTACTGGGGCGGCACCTCGCTGGGCATCGACGCCGAGGACTTCTGCCGCACATCGGGCGTCACCACGGCGATCGACACGGGAAGTGCAGGGCCGGGGAATTTCGCCGGCTTCCGGCGTCACGTCATCGAGCGGTCTGAAGTTCGCATTCTCGCCTATCTGCACGTCTCGTTTGCGGGGATCTACGGCTTCTCCAAGACCGTGATGTACGGGGAAAGCCGCAATATGGAGCTGATGGCGCCGCGTGAGGCGGCCGAAATCGCGGACGCCAATCGCGATGTCATTGTTGGCATCAAGGTCCGCGTCGGTGCGCACGCGTCGGGCGACCAAGGCTCGGCGCCGCTCAATATCGCGCTGCAGGTTGCCGACGAAGTGGGCATGCCGTTGATGTGCCACATCGATCAGCCGCCGCCCTCGTATGAAGAGGTGCTCGACATGCTGCGTCCCGGTGATGTGCTGACGCATGCGTTCCGGCCGTTTCCCAACGCACCGTGTACCGCGCAAGGCAGGGTCAAGGATGCGGTGATCGCCGCCCGCGCGCGCGGGGTCCTGTTTGATATCGGGCACGGCAAGGGGTCGTTCGCGTTCAAGACGGCGCGGGCCATGCTGGCCAATGGCTTTGCTCCCGACACCATTTCCTCCGATGTGCATCAGTTGTGCATCGACGGTCCGGCCTTCGATCAGGTGACGACCCTGTCGAAATTCCTGTGCATGGGCATGCCACTGCCCGAGGTCATCAAACTGTCGACAAGCAATGCCGCGCATGCGCTGAAGCGTTTGGAACTTGGCACGCTGAAACCGGGATCCGTGGGCGATGCGACGCTGTTGTCGGTCCAGGAGGGCACCTTCGACTATGAGGATGTCGTCGGCGAGCACATGACGGGGCGTCAGAAGATTGTTGCCGAGGGAACCGTCATCGGCGGTCGCTGGTGGCACGCGCGCAACCCCGAAGCCTTCCCCGTCACCAAAGCCTCCGGACGTACGTCGGCGTAAACCCTCAATCCAGGAGCACGATCGTCATGACACCCGAAGAAAAGCTCACCGCGCTCGGCCTCGTCCTGCCCACATTGCCGACGCCGATCGCCAACTACGTGCCGTTCAAACTCGACGGGCGAACGATCTATTGCTCGGGACAGGGTCCCCGCAAACCAGACGGCACGTATCATACCGGCAAGGTCGGCCGGGACGTCACCGTCGAGCAAGCCTACGAGCACGCGCGGCTGATCGGACTTGGCCTGCTGGCAGCGGCCAAGAGCGCGGCCGGCGATCTGACGCGCGTCGAAATTTTGAAGGTGCTCGGCATGGTCAACGGCGTGCCCGACTTTGGCGATCAGCCCAAAGTGATCAACGGCTGCTCTGATCTCTTGGTCGCTGTGCTGGGCGATCGCGGCCGGCATGCCCGATCGGCCGTCGGCATGGGATCGCTGCCCAATGGCATGACGGTCGAAATCGAG
>JBKJYG010000541.1:0-2698 GCA_046715905.1 Hyphomicrobiaceae bacterium
GGCCAGCACCCAGGCGTGCAGCGCCGGATCGCCCGCCGCCACGATCCGGCCGCCGGCTTCCGCCGGCGCGCCATCCCAGGTCGAAATGCGCCCCCCCGCGTTTTCAATGATGGGAATGAGCGCCACCACGTCATGCGGTTTCAATCCGCACTCGACGACAAGGTCGATGTGCCCGGCCGCCAGCAGACAGTAGGCATAGCAATCGCCTCCATACCGGGTCATCAAGGTTTGGCGTTTCAGCGCCAGGAAGGTGTCGAGTTCGACGCCATCCGCCAACAGATCGGGGCTGGTCGTGGTCAGAATGGCATTCGCGATGGTGCGGCATGCGCGAGTCCGCAGCGTTTTGGCCCGGCCCTCGCCATGACGCCAAAAACTGCGCTGCCCGTCAGACCAGAACCGTTCACGTGTGAACGGCTGGTCCATGAGCCCCAGCACCGCTCGGTCCTCGTGCGAGAGCCCGACGAGCGTCCCCCACAGCGGCATCCCCGTTATGAACGCTTTGGTCCCGTCGATGGGATCGATCACCCAGGTCCAGGGTGAGGCCGCCTCCAAGCGACCAAACTCTTCGCCGAGTACCCCATGATCAGGATGGCGCAGCTTCAAAAGCTTGCGAACCGTCCGCTCCGCTGACGTATCAGCGGCTGTGACCGGGTCAAACATCCCGGCGTCCGCCTTGTTGCTGACGGCGATCTGACGCCTGAATTTGGGCAGGATGACCCGGGCGGCACAATCTGCGAGCAGATGCGCGGTTTCCAAGTGGGCTGCCAAAAGGCGCATGCAGGTCTCGGTTTCTCGGGTTTCTCGCGACGATCTGACACCAGCAGCCTGTTACCTACAAACCACAGTTTTGCTGATCTGAGAATTGTTATGACGAAGCTGCGCCTGTCGAGGGAACCTATCGCTCGCATAGGCCGTTCACGGTCGATACGACGACCTGTCGTATTCACCTTGCCCAACCTTTCTGGGCGTTTCCTCCCAAGACTTGGGCCGCCCTTGAGGCGGCCTTTTTTATTTCGAGCACCGTTGATCTGAGCTGGTCAGAGGTTGTGCGTCGACACGCCGCCTCAGACCAACCATGATACGTCGCTTCCCGCGGAAGAACGGATCACGGTGATGTCGCTCACATCCTTTGGCTATTTCACGTTTCAATCGGCGCGCCTCGACGATTGGGCCGACTTCGGGCCCAAATTCCTCGGGTTGCAGTTGGTCGAGCGAACCCAAGGCACGCTGAAGTTTCGCATGGACGATCGCAGCCAACGCATTCTGGTGCGCGAAGGCATGCAGGACGACGATCGTGCCACCTTCGGTTGGGAAGTACCAGACGTTGCGGCGCTGGACGCGCTTGCGGGACGCCTGGAAGCCGCGAAGGTTGCCGTGGAGCGCCTGCCCAGGCCTGAGTGCGCGATGCGTGGTATTGGCGATGGCGTTCGATTTGCCGACCCGACCGGCAACCGCCTGGAAGCCTTCGTCGATCCGGAGCTCAGCTCCGAGCCGTTCCGCCCGGGGCGGACGATCTCGGGGTTTCGCACGGGCGCGCTTGGCATGGGTCACGCGGTGCTCAACGTCGAAAGCATTGATGATCTTTTATGGTTCTATCAGGATGTGCTCGGCTTCAGGCTCAGCGACTTCGCTTTGAAGCCAATCAAGCCCTTCTTCTTCCATATCAATCCTCGCCATCATAGCTTGGCCCTCATCGAGTCCGGCCGGCGCGGCGTGCACCACATCATGATGGAGCTGAAGCAGCTCGACGATGTGGGGCAAGGCTATGATCTGGCGCAAGCAGACCCCGACACGATCGCCGTCACGCTTGGCCGTCATACCAACGACTTCATGACCTCGTTCTACAGCCGAACTCCCGGCAGCTTCATGATCGAGTACGGATGGGGCGGACGGACCATCGATCCCCAGGGATGGCAGGCGAGCGAGATGACGTACGGGCCAAGCCTCTGGGGGCACGAACGCACCTGGCTGCCGCCGCACGATCTGATTGCGCTGCGCGCGATCCGGGCCCGGGCGGCGGCGGATGGTGTGAGCCAGCCGGTGCAGGTGGCCGAGGGAAATTACCAGACGGGCAGCAGCGGATGCGCGTGGTGGGAGCGGCAGAAGCAGGGCTGATCAGTAGGCCGATCCGCCGGAAAGACGGGCACCGAAGTTCACGCCGGTATCAGGACGCCTAAGCTGCGAGAACACGTCGCGCCGGAAAGCGAAGCGTCTCCCCATGTCCCGACAGCGCCATGCCGGAACACGGGTGCCGAACTCATTTATCGAGCCACATGGTATCCATGCGCACCACGTCGTAGATGCCGAAATACTCGGTCGGGTTGTGACCCTTCACATAATTGTACCAGACGTCGTTGATCTTTTCCCAGCAGATCGGCAGCACGGGCGGGTCTTGCTCAAGGATATCTTCGGCCTGGCGAATCAACACCAGCCGCTTGGCTGCATTGACCTCTCTGTCGATCTGCGGCAGCAAGGCATTGAAATTGTCGTTGTTCCAGCCGGCGTAATTCTGCGGGCCGTCTTTCTTGTACCAGGCGTTGAAGTAATCTGACGGGTCGAGCAGCGTCGAGACCACCGCGCCAATGGCCAAGTCGAAATTGCCGGACTTGATGTCGTCGAACCAGACCGATTCCACCACCGTGCGCAACTTGGTCTCGATGTTGAGTGTCTGCTGCAGCTTGGCCTGGATGGCCTGGCT
>JBKJYG010000542.1:0-2649 GCA_046715905.1 Hyphomicrobiaceae bacterium
GATCGCCCCGTCATATCGTGATCAGGCGCGACGAGAGTTTAAGTCCCTTGCCTGGTCCAATTTGATAATAGTTTGCACGTGTGCATGGGTGCCGGACTGTGACGGCGAGGGGTCTGCGATGAGACGGATCGAAGTGCTGGCGCTGCTGGGCGTGATGGCCGCCTCGACCACGTCCGTGTCCGCGGCCGACTGGCTGATTCCCGCTCCCAACTATGTCTTCAGGCCCACGCAGGCCTGTGTTACCGATGCGGCCAGAGCCAGCAAGCCGGCGCGTCCCCAACAAGCGGCCTATCAAGTTTGTGCCGATCAGATGGCGCTGTTTCGTCAGGGTCTCGACACGGCACGCGCCTCGGGAAAGCTTCTGCTGATCACCTTTGGCGCGACTTGGTGCCCTTGGTGCGCGGCCTTGCAGAGAAAGATCAACACTCCCGAGGTGCTCGGTCATAAAGGCGATACGCTCCACTACGCGGCGACCTATCATCTGCTCGAGATTGGGCTATCCACGCTGCATGACGCCCAGCAATCCGTCATCCCGAGTGGCGAAGACGTGCTTGGAGCTGTTCTGAAGCGCACCAGCGTCAAGATCCGCGCCATTCCCTTTGTTGCTGTCGTCGATCCCGAGAATCCGGACCGCGTGTTCGCGCGCAATACCGACGACCTGTCGCGTGGCGCGGAGGGCGGGCACGATCTGACCGGCTTTCGTCGCGTGCTGGTGGAAGCGCATGCCTTTGTCAGGGCAACGACGCCACCGGCAGCGGCGGCTGGTTGGTCCACGCGTCCATGGCAAAGGACGGGCGGCTGATCCCGAACTTGGCCGCTATCGTCAGCGCTCGCTTCGGGAGGTGCGACGCCGGAGCTGCACGTAGAAAGCTCCCTCTCCGCCGTGTTTGAGGTGCGCGGGTCGGAAGCTCGTGACGATCGCGCGCAGCTCCGGTTGTTCAAGCCAGAGCGGTACGCTTCGCTTCAGGACGCCGCGATCGGGCTGGTCCCATTCACGGAAGCCATCGCCCCGGGCCGGCGGCCCACCTTTGCCGGTGATCACCAGCACATTGGTGGCACCCTCGGCCCAGCAGCGCATGAGAAAGACGCGAAGGCGCTGGTGGGCTTCCGCTTGACGTGAACCATGCAGATCAAGACGAGCATCAATGTCGGTACGCCCAGATGCGATGCGGCGCGCACGCTTCCTTTCAAAGGTTGCAAGCGGTGGCGTGTCGTGGACTGTTGACCTCAGCGTGGACATCGCGGGTCCCGAAGGCCGATGCGAGGCGCGCTTGACGGGGATGTCGGGCCCGGGAGGCACGCCGCCCATATCGGGCGTCGCATGAGCTTTTTTCGTCGTTTCCACCACGCGGTGCTTGCCGCGCCGGAGCGGCACCAGAGTGCGCTTGGCGTGGTCCCATAAGGCTTCGTCCTCAGGCGCCAGGCCGCTTGCGGGACGCGGCTTCGAAGGCGCTTGCCGGCCCCGTGGACGATCGCCTTTCATCTTCATTGCTTCGCCTGCTTGGGCAGCGGCTTGGTCTTGGTCTGCCCTGCCCGCGCTGTGAGTTCGGCCGCCGACAGCGGTTTGAGAACATAAAAGTGGCCGGGATGTTTCGTCACTCCGGCGATGCGGCCGGCAGCCTCACCAGACCCGAAATAGATGTCACCCCGCTCAGGACCCCGGATCGCAGAGCCGACGTCCTGCGCGATCATCAGGCGGTTGAACGGATGTCCCTTGACCGCGTGTGTCAGCGTCGGGGCGCTGACGTACACCGGTCCGCCGAGCGGGTGAACGCTGGGGTCGACGGCGAGACTACGGCCCGCGGTCAACGGCACGTCCATTGCCCCCAAGGGCCCGCCGGCGCTGTCGGGCAGCTCCCGGAAAAATACGTAGGACGCATTGTGGTGCAGCACCGGTCTTGCCCGTACGGGATCGGCCCTCAGCCAGCGGCTGAGCGCCGACATCGACAACTTGTCGGCCGCGAGCAAGCCTTTGTCGATGAGAAAGCGGCCGATCGACGCGTAGGGGTGACCATTCTTGCCGTCATAATGGACGCGAATGATGCGCCCGTCCGGCAGTCTGATGCGACCTGAGCCCTGGATCTGCAAAACGAACACGTCCACTGGATCGGCGAGGAACAGGAGTTCCAG
Organism: Hyphomicrobiaceae bacterium; assembly: GCA_046715905.1. Taxonomy (GTDB): domain Bacteria; phylum Pseudomonadota; class Alphaproteobacteria; order Rhizobiales; family Hyphomicrobiaceae. Next base: position 2,131 of record JBKJYG010000542.1, read on the forward strand.
ATTCTGTCCCTCCAGGGCGCCGGCTTCGATCTCGGCCCGCGTCGCAAAAGGCACCACACCCGCGGTGGTGCGGCGGGCATGGGTCAGGGCCGGTGCAAGGCTGCCGCGAACCGTATCGTCCACAAGATTGATGAGATCGGAGGGACGCTTGTGGAGCGGAGTCTGGAAACGCCCTTGGCGTGTGTAGGACCCCTGTAGCATCGGCTCATAGTAGCCTGTCAACAGTCCCGCGGCGCCGGCGTGGATGACGCGGTGCGGCTCGAAATGCTGCTCGAAGAAGGCTCGCGCACGGGGAGCCGTCAACCGGCCGGACAAGTTCAGGGCCGACTGGCACGCGGTGATGAACTCCGGCGGTACACGCACCCGGCCGGCTTTGGGGCCCGACCTTGCCGATGAGGCTAAGGCCGGGCAGGATTTGATGAATGTCCGAAACGCCGCCGTATGGTCATCCTGGGCCCAAGCGGGCAACTCTTGAAATGCGACAGGCACGAAGGTGGGAGTGGCAGCAGTGGCGGTCAC
>JBKJYG010000543.1:0-2519 GCA_046715905.1 Hyphomicrobiaceae bacterium
GCCTTTGCCTTCGCCTGCAATTCTTACAATCATCGCGCCGTCGCCCAGGGCTGCCAGATCGCCTTCCTCAACCCCGCGCGGCTTGGCTTTGAGCTCGTCGCGGAAGCCACCGAGCGGCACAGGGCTCAGCGCAGCGGCATTTACGACGTTTCCGTGCGCACGGACGCCGGCGAGCCGATCGCTGAGCTGCGGGGCGTCTCGCGAACCATCGGCGGCACTCTGGTTGTAGACGAGTGTTTAACTTCCCCGTCGGATCATCAGCCGAAGAGGTGACCATGATCAATCCATCAGACTGCCCCAAATGCAAGGCGACAATGGTTTCCGGCGAAGTCGTCAGCGAGGCTGGCGTGTCGTGGAACGAGTACGCCGAGGTGACCGACAGCGGATTCTGGGCCAAGGCCGCGGCCCGGCGGGTGGCGCGCAAGCAAGGCATCAAGGGTATGCGCTGCAGCGCCTGCGGCTTCCTTGAGCTGTATGCTCTGGAGAAGAAGAAACCAGTCTGACCGCCTTCTGCAAGCTCGATCCGTCGCGCAACAGTGTTGAGGTTGACCTCGTTTGAGACCACCATCAGCCGCGAAAGCCTTGCACCTCGAGGAGATGATGCACGACCTGAGACCGCAGCGCGGCGAGCTCGAGCCGATCGAGATCGCGCCGATCGAAACCATCCGCGACCTGCAGTTGCATCGACTGCGCTGGACGCTGCGGCACGCTTACGACAACGTTCCCCATTATCGGCAGGTGTTCGATGCGGCGCGCCTCACGCCCGAGGATGTGGGCTCGCTGGCGGACCTGTCGCGCTTTCCGCTCACCGCCAAGGCGGATTTGCGCGCCAATTATCCGTTTGGCCTGTTCGCCGTGCCCGAACCACAGATCGCCCGTCTCCATGCCTCCTCGGGCACCACCGGCAAACCAACCGTGGTCGGCTACACCCGTAACGATCTCGAGACCTGGGCCGGCGTGGTCGCGCGCTCCATTCGCGCCGCCGGCGGACGGGCTGGCATGAAACTGCACAACGCCTATGGCTACGGGCTGTTTACGGGCGGCCTTGGCCTGCATTCCGGTGCCGAGAAATTGGGGCTGACGGTCATCCCGATTTCCGGCGGCATGACCGAGCGTCAGGTGCAGCTCATCCAGGATTTCAAACCTGATCTCATCACCGTCACGCCCTCTTACATGCTGGCGATCCTGGACGAGTTCCGCCGTCAGGGCCTTGACCCGCGCCGCACCTCGCTCAAGGCCGGCATCTTCGGTGCCGAGCCCTGGACCCAGGCCATGCGCGAGGAGATCGAGGGGGCCTTCGACATCCATGCCGTGGACATCTACGGACTGTCCGAGGTCATCGGCCCCGGCGTCGGCTGCGAATGCGTGGAGACCAAGGACGGGCTGCACCTGTGGGAGGACCATTTCTACCCCGAGATCATCGATCCGCAGACGGGCGCGGCGCTGCCCGACGGCGAATTGGGCGAGCTTGTCCTGACCACGCTGACCAAGGAGGCCATGCCGCTCATTCGCTATCGCACGCGCGACCTGACGCGCCTTCTGCCCGGCACCGCGCGCACCATGCGACGTATGGAGCGGGTGCGGGGACGGTCAGACGACATGATGATCGTGCGCGGCGTCAACGTGTTCCCGAGCCAGATCGAGGAGCTGATCTTCAAGGTCGAGGCGCTGGCGCCGCATTACCAGATCGTGCTCACGCGCGAGGGGCGCATGGACGAGCTGCAGATCCTCGTCGAGGCCACTCCCGCGGCGGCACCCGCTGCGCAGCGCCGTCAAGCGGAGATCGAGCTTGCCCATCTGGTGAAGGCACATATCGGAGTGACCGTCAGCGTCAGCGCCGCTGAACCGGGTGCGATCGAACGCAGTCAGGGAAAGGCGCGCCGCGTCATCGATAAACGGCCGCAAGCCTGAGTTAGCGTTCGACAGCGATCAGTCGGTGAGGCGCTCCAGTTCCCGTGCTCGGATGGTCTCGGCCACGCCGGCCCAGGCCCAGCAGCGGCCCGCATCACCCCCCTGCGAATGATACAACGAAAAAAACTCGGCGACCTTGGCTGCCTGCAGGCCATGCCTTGCCTCCAAGGCAAGCGCCATGAACTCGACATCCTGCGGCGAGGGCGTAGCGTCCTCATCGGCTTGCCATCCGGTCATCATTGTCGGCTCCTTTGCGTCGTATCTACGCTCCGACAAGCAAAATCGACGCCACGCTTAGGCCCAGGTGTGGCGCGGAAAGTGCCCCTTCCAGGCTTTTCGGTGCATCATCTCGAACGAACTGTTTCGCGCCGCGTCTCATTGCGGCACACTCGTTGAAACTCGATACGGAGGTTGGAGATGCGGATCAGGCTTTGGATCGCCATGGTTCTCGTGAGCGTCTGCGGCCTTGCCCAGACCCCGACACTGGCCCAGCAGGCGCAACCCGACCCCTCCGCCAGAGGTAGCCAGCCGCCAAATCCCCCGAGTTCTTCGACCCCGCAGGCAGGCAGGTCCGGTGAGCCGGCCGGAGAAGACACAGACCAAAACGG
>JBKJYG010000544.1:0-8241 GCA_046715905.1 Hyphomicrobiaceae bacterium
TATAGTGGCGCTGGATCGCGGCTTCGAGCGAGGCCAGGACGTCGTCGGCGATCGAGTTGTTGAATCGCAGGGGATGCTTGGCCGGCACCCGCTGCTCGAGGTCGACATACGAGAACAGCGACCCCGACGTGACATCCGATCCGCGCATCCTTGCATCCTTGCACTTGGAAGCCGAACGGAATCATATTCGCTGCATGTTGTCATTAGACGAGAAGTTCAACAGCCTGCTAAAGCTCCGGTTCAGAACCGGTTCAGCGCAGGTGCGGCATTGTCACTTAACGCGCTGGATCTGCAAAGGGCATCCAGCCGGCCACATCTTAACGAGGTCCAACCCAATGAAGAAGATTGTTCTCACCGCCGCCTTCGGCTTGATGGCTCTGTCGACCGGCGCCAGCGCCTGGGAGGGCGATCGCCAACGCGAAATCGACGCCCGCGAACGGCGTCAGGAGCACGTTATTCAGCACGGCGTCCGCTCTGGCGAAATCACGCGGCGCGAGTATCGGCAGCTCGAGTCCGAACAGGCTCGGATCCGGAGCCTTGAGCGCAATGCTCTGCGGGACGGCCACATCGATCGGCACGAGGCCAGCGAAATCCGTCGAGCTCAAAACAATGCAGCGCAACACATTCGGCAGGAACGGACGGATAACGAGCGCCGCTATCGCTGGTGGTAAGCGTCTAGACGTCGAAACACCTTCAACTCGAAACCGCCGTTCGCCCCCGAACGGCGGTTTTTTTCCGTACTCGCACCATTCCGTCAAGCATCCAATTTGAACCAATTGCACCAGCAGCGCCTCAGAAATCATTAAAAAATTTCAAACATTGTGTCTTTGGAAGAGACAACATGAGGCCAGCTCTTAATGTTCAAGCTGCTTCGCTACTTCTCCCTCTCGAGCGCCATCGTCACGGCGTTGATTACAATCTGCCTGGTCGGCTTCCATTGGAGGCACGAGCAAAAAAATCTTCTGAAAACCTCAGAAACACACAACGTCGCCTTGGCCCGTGCTTTCGCCAATGTGATCTGGTTACGACATGCCGGTTATCTGAACTCCGCGGGACATCTCGATGGCGAAACCTTGCGGGCTCGGCCAGAAACGCAGGAGCTCGACCTCGAATTCCGGGCGCTGATAAAGAATCTGCCCGTCCTCAAAGCCAAAATCTATCATCCCAATGGGAACGCCATCTATGCCTCAGAAAAGGATGAGATGGGCGTCTCGAAATGGCATGCTGAAACGTTCCGTACGGTCAGTCAAAACGGCCAAGTGTACAGTGAAGTAAGTTTCAATAAGAACTTCAGCACGTTCTCCGGTAACTTTACAGATATCGACATCGTGGAAAGTTACGTTCCCATCGTCGACGACCGGGGTGCGGTCCAAATCATATTCGAAGTCTACACGGACATCGGGCATCTCGTTGCCAAACGAGATGAGGAAATACTGCGGCTCGGATTTACGCTGGTTGTAGCGTTCTTCATCCTCTACGGCGCTCTATTCCTAATTGTTCGCCGTGCTGACGCAATGCTGAAGCAGCAATACGATAAGCTGTCGTCGTTCAATGTTGGTCTCGAAAAACGGATCCAAGAACGCACCGCGGCTGCGGACCATGCGGCCCTCGATGCTCGCAACACCGCGGATCAGTTGTCGTTGGAAATCGAACAACGGCGACGAATTGAAGAAGAGTTGCGCACCCAGAACGCGCGCTTCGATGCGGCCTTGGCAAACATGTCGCACGGCCTCTGCATGTACGACAACCAGCGACGGCTTGTCATCTCTAATGCGGCTTACGCCCAGATGTACGCATCGCCACCCGAGCTTTTAACACCGGGTACATTGCAGGACGACATCCTTAGACACCGCGTCATGACCGGTGTTTTGAAAGGCAAGAAGAGTGTGGCTGAGGTGGAAGACAGGCTGGCATCGCTTCTCGCCGATGATGCGCCGATGTCTCGGCTGGAGGAACTGTCCGATGGGCGCATCATCTGCATAACGCGGTGCCGCATGGCTGACGGTGGCTTCGTCGCCATTCACCAGGATTTGACCGAACGCGAGAAGCTTCACAGCCAACTTGCAGCGGCCAACGAGTCGAAGTCCGAGTTTTTGGCGACGATCAGCCACGAAATTCGCACACCGATGAACGGGATGATTGGCATGATCGGGTTGTTGTCCGACACGCCGCTTGATCCTGAGCAACACTCTCTCGTCAGGGCCGCGCGCGAAAGCGGAGACATTCTCCTGTCGATCGTCAACGATGTGCTCGACTTCTCCAAAATCGAAGCCGGCGCTATCACGATCGAAGACATCGACTTCGACCTGCCCGAAGTTATTGGCAGTTCGCTATTACTTCTCAGCGCGCGGGCTGATGAAAAAAACCTCAACGTGATCACCACGTTCAGCCCCGACCTGCCGCACTGGGTTTGCGGCGACCCCACCCGTCTAAGACAGGTGCTCTTCAACCTGCTCGGGAATGCCATCAAATTCACCAAACAAGGACGCATCGAACTCAGCTGCACGCACCAGGTTCTGGAAAACGGAAGCCTCGAGCTCGCCTTCAAGGTCGCGGATAGTGGGATCGGGATGTCCGAAGACGCATGCAGCAAACTGTTCACGCGCTTCTCCCAGGTCGATAACTCAACAACCCGGCTCTACGGCGGGACGGGACTGGGCCTTGCCATCTGCAAGAATCTGGTCGAGTTGATGGGCGGGGAAATCACGTGCTCGAGCCTCCCCGGCGTCGGCAGCACGTTTTTCTTTACCGTGCGATTTGCGCCGGGCGAGGCACCACTGCCGACCGAGCAGAACGTCGTGGACAGTCCCCCGAGGCTCGAAATTGCGCCAATTCGAATCCTGATTGCCGAAGACCACCCGATCAATCAGCGGCTGGTCTCGATAATTCTCGGCCGGCAAGGCCATACCACCGATATCGTGTCCACAGGCCTCGAAGCGATCCATGCGGTTCAGCGATGTCCCTACGATGTGATCCTGATGGACATGCAAATGCCCCTGATGGACGGCCCGACAGCCGCAGCAGCCATACGAGGATTAGCGGGACCCGTAAGCAGGACTCCTATCATTGCCTTGACGGCCAACGTTTTGCCGCAACAAAAGGAGCAGTGCCTTGCCAGCGGAATGGATGGCGTGCTGACCAAGCCGATCGACACTGACGAGTTGCTCGCAACCGTTGCCAGGGTCGTTTCCGAAAGCCGGCGGTCGCAGCTCGTCGACCCGAGCACTGGTTCCACGCTTGACCACGCCAGATTATCCAATCTGCGCCAAAACATCGGAGATCATGCCTTCCGCGATCTCATGCATGCCGTGCCCGAGGAAGCTTTGCGTTCTCTGAAGGCCGCGAAACACGCGTTCGACAAGAACGATGCCGGTCGGCTGCGGCAGATCGGTCATGACCTCAAAGGTTTCGCGGGAAATTACGGCGCTTTACATGTGGCCGGGCTGGCGCGGCAGCTCGAGCAGATCGATACGTTGCACGGGGTGGCAGACATTCTCAATCGATTGGAACAAGCGACCGATTGTGCGACGGAGCAGATCAAGCGAATCGCTTGAGCTCCACATGCGACTTCTCAGTCCGCCAGAACTCAAACCCCGAGCAAACGGTTTCTTGCTCCCTCAGTGCCGGTGCGTTTCAACGCTTCATTCTGGCTAATTGCCATCTGATCCGGTCTGGGGCCACCCCCGATTGCGAACCCTGTCTCGCTCCCCGCGCCGCGCCTGATGGGACGCCGCGCCGCCCGGCCAGAGCTACGACGTCCTACAGCGCAATTTCCGCAATTTGTGATGCCATCAATTGAACAATAATCAATTCCATGTTACGTTATCTGTGGAGGAGAGACGAGATGCTGCAACGATTGTGGTGGGGCTTGCTCGATCGGCTTATCGGCCCTGCCGCTCGGATCAGTTCGCCCGTCGACGACACGGCCTTGGTTCTGTCACCGCGCGAACTCGGGCGCCTGCAGAGACCAGGAGGTCCGCTAGCGGCACCGTCGCACCAGAAGCTCTGCCGGTTATAATCAAGAGGCTCGCAATGGCTCAGTCCCCGCCGCGGATCACCGACAATCCTTCTGGCCCGGTGCACGCCCGGGGCACCCTACCCACAATCGACAGAGCCTCTGGGCAAGCGCTGCCGGGCGTGGCGGCGCTCGCAAAACGCGCGGTCGGCCTTGTTTTGCGCGTGTTTTATCGGCTCGACGTCAAAGGCCTCGAGAACCTTCCCGCCGCAGGCGAGCCCGCGGTCATTGCTCCCAACCACGTCAGCCTGCTCGACGGCGGCATCCTGTTCTCGTTGCTGCCCGGGCACGCAGCCTTCGCTGTCGACACGACCATCGCAGGCTCCTGGTGGGCCCGGCCCTTTCTCCGTCTGGTCAAGTTCGTCACGCTCGATCCGACCCGGCCGCTGGCGGCGCGGGCCCTCGTCAACAGCGTCAAGAGCGGCCAGACCATCATCATCTTCCCGGAGGGCCGGATCACCGTCACCGGCGGACTGATGAAAGTCTACGACGGCACCGCCATGATCGCGGAAAAGGCCGACGCCTGGATCATACCCGTACGGATCGAGGGGCCGGAACGGTCGCCGTTCAGCTATCTCTCGCCATCTCAGGTGAAGCGGGCCTGGTTTCCCAAAGCGAAAGTCACCATCCTGCCGCCGCGCAAGCTCGTCGTCGATCCGGGTCTGAAGGGCAAGGCGCGCCGCCACGCCGCCGGCGCCCTGCTCCAGGACATCATGATCGACACGGCGATGGAAACGGCTCCGATCGATCAAACGCTGTTCGCCGCCCTGAACGCGGCAGCGGCGACGAAAGCGGCCAATAAAATTGCCGTCGAAGACCCGCTCGGCGGCAAGCTGAGCTACAAGCGTCTCATTCTGGGCGCCCAGATCCTGGGGGCTAAACTTCGACCCGTGACGCGGCCGGGCGCAGCCGTTGGCGTTCTGCTCCCCAACACTACGGGCGTGGCCGTTACGTTCTTTGCCCTGCAAACCATCGGCAGGGTTCCAGCCATGATCAACTTTTCGGCCGGAGCGCAGAACGTCATCGCCGCCTGCAAGGCCGCCAACGTCGATCTCGTGCTCACCTCGCGCGCGTTCCTCGAAAAAGGGCGGCTCGGCGACCTCGTCCAGCGGCTCGAGACCACAGGCGTGCGCATCCTCTACCTCGAGGATGTTCGCGCCAGCGTCACCGTCTTCGACAAGATCACCGGCATGGCGCGGGGGTCTCGCCCGCAAGTCGTCCGCCGGCCCCATGATCCGGCCGTGGTTCTCTTCACGTCCGGATCCGAGGGCACGCCGAAGGGCGTCGTGCTGTCCCATCGCAATATCCTGGCCAACATCGCCCAATGTCTCGCGCGCATCGCAGCTAACGGCGACGACAAGGTATTCAACGTGCTGCCCGTCTTTCATTCGTTCGGGCTGACCGGCGGCCTGTTGATGCCGCTGATGGGCGGCATCCCGGTCTATCTGTATCCCTCGCCGCTGCACTACCGCATCGTTCCCGAGCTGATCTACGGCTCCAATGCCACCATCGTTTTCGGCACCGACACCTTCCTCAACGGCTACGCGCGCTCGGCGCACGCTTACGACTTCCATCGCGTGCGGCTCATCATCGCCGGTGCGGAGGCCGTCAAGGAGAGCACGCGCAACCTCTACATGGAGAAGTTCGGCGTCCGCATTCTCGAAGGCTACGGCGTTACGGAAACGGCCCCCGTGCTGGCCATGAATACGCCGCTGGCCAACCGGGTCGGCACCGTCGGCCGGCTCTCGCCCCTGATGGAAGCGCGGCTCGAACCCGTTCCCGGGATCGCGGAGGGCGGCCGCCTGTTCGTGCGCGGCCCCAACGTCATGCTGGGCTATTGGAGGGCGGAAAACCCCGGTGTGCTCGAGCCCCCCGCTGACGGTTGGCACGACACCGGCGACATCGTCACCATCGATGCTGACGGTTACATCCGCATCAAGGGACGCGCCAAGCGGTTTGCCAAAATCGCCGGCGAAATGATTTCGCTTTCAGCCGTCGAGGCGCTGGTGGCCGAAGTCTGGCCGGGCGAGTTGTCGGTGGTTGTGGCCATTCCCGACCCGCGCAAGGGCGAGCGGCTGATCCTGCTCACCCGGAAGGCCGGTGCCACCCGCGACGCAATTTTGCGGCACGCGCGCCTGAAAGGCCTGTCGGAGCTGGCCGTGCCGTCGCAGATCGTCACCGTGGACAGCATTCCACTGCTCGGCAGTGGCAAGGCGGATTATGTGGCAGCTCTCGCGCTGGCTCAGTCGAAGTCACAAGGCATGGAGGATCGCGCTTCTCCTTCAACGGCTTCGAGGAGCGTCGCTTGAAGCTCAGGCGAGATCGACCGGCACCGACAGAAAGCCCCGGAAGCGAACGCGGCCCCCGCGCCGCGGCAAGGCTGCCAGTCTATAATTGGGGAAACGGGCCAGGAACCGGCTGATGGCGATCCGCCCCTCGAGCCGGGCGACGTTGAGCCCAACGCATTGATGGGGCCCGCTGCCGAACGCCAGATGCCGATTGGGCTGACGGCCGACGTCGAGGCGGTCGGGCGCGGCAAACCGTGCGGGGTCGCGATTGGCCGCGCCGATCATCAGCGTGACAGGAGTGCCCGCTGATAGCATCATACCGCCGATCGCCACATCCCGCGTCGTCATGCGGTTGCCGAGCTGGTTTGAACTCTCGTAGCGCAGGAATTCCTCGACCGCCGTGCGGATCAGCGCCGGCTCATGTATCAGGCGATGCTTCTCTTCCGGCCACTCCAGCAGCGAGAACAGGGCGTTGCCGATCAGATTGGTCGTCGTCTCGTGCCCCGCATTGAGGATGAAGATGCAGTTCTGCAGCAGCTCGCTCTCGCTCAGCCTCTGCCCGTCGGCGTCACCCAGGATAAGCCGTGTTAGCACATCGCGATCGGGGTCTGCGGGCCGCTGGCGCCTCTCCGCCACGAGACCAGCAAGATAAGCCAGAAAGTCGCTGACCGCCTGGTTGCCCGCCGCCAACTGAGCAGCGGCCGGCCGCGGCTCGAGCGCACCCAGAATGGCCAGCGACCAGCCGCGCAGCGGCCCGCGCTCTGCATGCGGCACACCAAGCAAGTTACCTATCACTTCGACGGGAATGGCCGCCGCAAAGTCCTCGATCAGATCCGCAGCACCTTTGGACTCCATGGCGTCGAGGAGCCGGTCGACGAGCGCGGTCACCGGCTGCTCCATGTCGCCGATGACCCGGGCCGTCAGCGCACCCGCTAAAATCCGCCGCACCCGCGTGTGCTGCGCGCCATCATTGAAGACAAGGCTCGTCGTGTGATGATCATAGAGCGGGCTGTCGCCGAACTTCGGGCGGAACTCCACCGTCTTATCCGAAGAGAACGCGGTCGGGTCCTTGTAGACGGCCTCGAGGTCGGCGTGGCGCGACAGCAGCACGCTGCCCGATCGGCTGCGGTGCAGGGGCGCGTGCTCGCGAAGCGCGTGATAGACGGGGTAGGGATCGGCCTGAAAGTCCGGCGGTAGCTGCGTCAGGTCAAAGTCCGCCACAAGGCTTTGCGCCATTGCGTCCGGCAGACGGCGCAAGCCCTGGCTGTCGAGTGGCAGGCTGCCCGGAAAGACGGTCGATGGGTGGTCCGTCACGACGATGCGCGCGGGTCAAACCGCTTGTCCAGTCCCGCCCAGCAGTCGGCATAGTCGGGTTGCAGCGTCGCGAGCGTGCCCGCGTACCGGGTGACGCGCTGCAAAAAACGCGTTTCGAACATGAACGCCATGGTACCGGTCAGCTTGACCGGCGAGAGAGGGTCGCTGGTCGCCTTGAGGAAGGACGCGGCATCGGGACCATGCGGCAGCATGCAGTTGTGCAGGCTGATGCCGCCCGGCGTGAAGCCTTCCGGCTTGGCATCGTAGACCCCGTAAATGAGACCCATGAATTCCGACATGATGTTGCGGTGATACCAGGGCGGCCGGAAGGTATCCTCGGCGACCAGCCAGCGCTCGGGAAAGATCACGAAATCGACGTTTGAGGCGCCAGGTTGGTCGGAGGGGGCCGACAGCACCGAGAAGATCGACGGATCGGGGTGGTCGAATGAAATTGAGCCCACCGCATTGAAGCGCCTGAGATCATATTTATAAGGCGCATAATTGCCGTGCCAGGCAACGATGTCGAAGGGCGAGTGCGGCAGCAGGGTGTGCCAGAGATTGCCGCCCCATTTGACGACCAGACGCGTTGGCACATCGCGATCCTCGAAAGCCGCGACAGGCGCC
>JBKJYG010000545.1:0-2942 GCA_046715905.1 Hyphomicrobiaceae bacterium
CGCTGATGGGTGCCTGCACGTAAGCGATGACCGAGGGCCGCCCCTCGAGGTCGATTGCCTCGACGATTCCCTCCCGATGCGGGATCATTCTGAGAAAATCCTCTGGAACGGAGCGCCCCAGGAATTCGCGAAAACGGGAGCGCCGCGCAACGACGCGATCGGACTTGTCCGTGACAGCGGCGAACCAGCTCTCCGGAACGTAGGTTGCCAGCAGCACGTCCTGGATGCCGTCGTGAGGAGGCAACAGGCCGAGCGCATAGCGCACCTTCTGGTCGACGAAATGGGAACGAAAACTGCCGATTCGAAGGACGAATCCGTGCTGGGCGCAAGATTCGCGTACACGGTCTTGCCGGTGGCAAAGACCTGTCTCGTCGCGTCCACGTGCGCCGTCTTGGACAGCGCAGCACCTTGCTCCCGCCGCGTATTCAGCAACTCCTGCCCATCCTCATTGGTGAGGACGAGGTTTTCACCCGCTGCCTTCACCGCATCGCGGGCCAGGGCGTCGAAAGCGGCAATGTTACCGGTCTGTAGAGAGCTGGCGGTCGAGAGCACGAGGGCTTTTTCGCGATAGCTCTCGAGTTCGCGGTCGACCGCTTGCGCCAGCCCGCGCGCAATCTCGAGCACGCGACGAACGTCCTGCTCGGTCTCACCGCGCACAAGGACGCTGATGCCATAGGCACCAAGCAGCGCTACAGGCAGCAGCGACAAGAAGGAGATAAGAACCAGCAAAACCGCGAGCCGGCGTTCCTGCTTGATAAGGCGCCCCGCGCCGGCCAGGGCTTGGCTGCGCCACGTCAGGAGCGCCTTCGAGCGGGTGGTGCAGCGCATCTGCCAGAAACTCTGTGTCACTGTTCGGTCAGTTTGAACTCGAACTCGGCGGCGCCTTGCTTGCCGACGGCCGTGACGCGGATCATTCGACCCCGCAAATCGGCGAGGTCCGCGGACAGGAGATCGACGACGAACCGTGCATCCCCCAATGCTAAAGCCTCGAGAGATCGCTCGGGGAGCGGGATCCACAGGCCATCGGGCGCTTCGAGGAAAAGGTCCGTCCCTTCGCTGCCGCCTGGAAAATGCACGTCGAGATGAATGAGAGGCGCGGCTCCCTCGAGGCGGACCGTCATTAACTTAATCGACGGATCGGTGGGCCGACGCGACGCGCCTGCTCGCGGCACGCTGTCGAGTGCCTCGGCCAAGGCTTGCCCCGCCGCCGGTGCGTTCGCCGCCGGTGGTATCGTGAGCGACAGCTCCGCCTGTGCCGGAATGCAGACGTCCTGGCAAACGCCGTAGTCGAGCAGAACCTTGACCCGCATCGGCTGGTCTGGGTCGCGCGCTTTCAACAGCACCGGCAGCAGGACCCGTGACTTGTAGCCGATCGTATCGCCATCGGCTTCCCTCAGCCGTTTCGGCGCCGGGAACAGCAGTTGGGCATCGCTGAGGTTATCCGATCCCGTCCACTCCACGCGCGGAGGAACGCCTGAGGTGCCCGGATGGCGCCAATAGGTTTTCCATCCCGGGTCGAGCTCGATCTCGAGCCCCGCCCAGACCTGCCGTTGGCCGCCCGACCCGTCTGCCACACCCGCGAGGAGCCGCACCCGCGAGGCTTGGTCCTTGACCCAGCCGGAGGTCAGACCCGCGTCGCTGGCCCGCGCCCCGTGCCATTGACCTACGGGGGCCAGGATCAGCGCCACCGCAAGCACAGCCTCTCGCCAGGCTGCAGCCGGTCTTGTGCTCTGGGATGTGCTCATAGACAGGGCCCCGCCGGAGTTTATTCATCATGTACGCGTCCTTAGGCTGGGAGGCAATTGATGAGGCTGATAACGCCGCGCGCGCACGCCTGCAGTCGGCGACCTCCAGAGCCGGCAGGCCCCCGGAGCGCCGGTCCGCTCACGATCAAACCCGATTATCTCTTCACAGGTGCCCGATCGGCCGGGTAGTCTCAGGCCATGCGAGTCAAACGATGGCACAAGGAACCGCCGGGCGCCGGCTATCTCGAAGGTCAGCTTCTCATCGCCATGCCCGCCATGGGTGATAAGCGTTTTCGGCGCACGGTCATCTATCTCTGTACCCACAGTGCGGATGGGGCGATGGGGCTCATCGTCAACCAGCGCGCCGGCCAGATGTCACTCAGCGATCTGATGGTGCAGTTGAAGATCGTCGATACAGATGCGGTCGATACGGTGCCCGCACCCTTGCTTGACGCCAGCGTCCACGTGGGCGGTCCGGTATCCAAGGAGCGCGGTTTCGTCCTGCACAGCGATGATTATGTGATCGAGGACTCGACCATCACGATTTCCAGCGGCGTTTGCCTGACGGCAACCATCGATGTGCTCCGCGACATCGCACAAGGCAAAGGTCCCGAGCAGCATCTGCTGGCCCTGGGCTACTCGGGCTGGGCGCCCGGCCAGCTTGAGGTCGAGATTCAAGCTAATGGATGGCTGCATTGCACTGCGGATCGCGACTTGATCTTCGGCGCTGACATCGAAACCACCTACGAACGTGCGCTCTTCAAGCTGGGCATCGATCCTTCGCATCTGGTGAGCGAAGCGGGCCACGCCTGAAGGCTTGCCAATCCTGATGCGATCCGGTCCCACGGGGGCAGCTTTACTCGGCCGCTGATTTCTTGCTCGCCGGCACCGGACCGAGGGGCTCATCCGACGGTCCGCGCCTCTCAAGCACCGACTTCAGGGCTCTCGATCCGGCCAAGCGGACGAGGCTTGCCGCCATGCTGGGGGGCAAACGATCCAAGTTGGCCGGGCGGGCCGGCGGTCCTCCCTTGGGAGCGCCAGGCGCCGCTTGGTGGGGCAGCCGTGAAGCTACGCCAGGAGCTTGACCCATTGCCGATGCGGATCGCGCCAGATCCCCCGATCTCGGCACCGCAGCGCTGGCCTCGGGCAATCGTGGCTCGGCAGGCCGGGGCTGTTGATGCGGCATAGGGGGAATAG
>JBKJYG010000546.1:0-3231 GCA_046715905.1 Hyphomicrobiaceae bacterium
TCTGGCCGCGCGGCGGCAGATCGCCACACCCAACACCGGCACCCCCGCCAACCTCCCGCGCCGAGCTGGACATCTTTATGCGGGGGCCGAGCGGCCGCTGGACGCGACCGTAGGACGCGGTTGTTGCCCGTGATGCGGACGGTGGGACCGATCGGGCTGGCGCAACATAGTCCACCTGCCGCAGCGAATGCCTCAAGCTTTCGTTGCACCCTGCGCAGCGTTTATGTCCGCCAGTTGTCGCCATGATCGCTACGGATCTGCTCGAGTGCCCGCTCGCGATGCTTCAGCCACCAGCCATACGGCTGCGGCCAGTCGTCCATGGCGTCGAAGGGCGTGCGCCCGAGCGCGATCTCGGCCATCTGCGGCCAGCTCGGGTTGACCAGCGCCTCCCGGCCGATGGCGATCAGGTCGGCGCCGCCGGTCTGCAGAACGTGCTCGGCATGATGCGGGTCGAGAATCAGCCCCACCGCCATCGATTTGATGTCGACCTCGCGGCGCACCCGCTCGGCGAACGGGACCTGGAACCCCCACGAGCGCTTGATGCGCGCCGTGGTCGCCGATCCGACCAATCCGCCCGACGAGCAATCGATCAGATCGATGCCGCGCGCCTTCAGCTCCGCGGCGTATGCGACCGTGTCATCCATCGTCCACCCGCCATCGATGCCATCGACGGCCGACACACGCAGGAACAGCGGCATGCCGGCGGGAACGGCGCCACGCACCGCCTCGGCAATCTCGAGCGGGAACCGCATGCGGCCCTCTCGGTCGCCGCCGTAGGCGTCATTGCGCTTGTTGGAGAGGGGGGACAGGAACTGATGCACGAGGTAGCCGTGGGCATTGTGGATCTCGATGACCTCGAAGCCTGCATCGACCGCGCGGCGGGCGGCGTCGCCCCAGTGCTGCGCCAGCGTCTTGAGGTCGGTCACGGCAAGCGCACGCGGTTCGATATGCCCTGCCGCCATTGGTTCCGACGTGGGTCCGACGATATCCCACTTTTTTTCGCCACGGGCGATGTCGTCTGCCGTCAGCGCGCCGTTGCCATACCAAGGTCGCTGCATCGAGCCCTTCCGACCGGCGTGGGCGAGCTGGATCGAGGGCACGACCTTGTTCGCCTTCATGAAGTCGGCGAGGCGCTTCAGTGGGGCCACGTGGGCGGTCGACCAGAGCCCCACGTCACCGTTGGTGATGCGGCCCTGATTGGTGACGGCCGTGGCTTCGACCATGACTGAGGCAGCGCCACCCAAGGCCAGCCGCGCGATATGACCCAGGTGCCAGTCATTGGCCAGACCATCGACGGCCGAATACGTGGCCATGGGGGAGACGACGATGCGGTTCCGCAGCGTGACGTCGCGGATCCTGAGGGGCGTGAAAAGGAGCGGCTGCGTCATGCTCGAGACATCTCCGGTGCAAAGCCAAAGGCAAAATGCGCGCGCAACGCAGCAGCTCGAGGCAGCCACTGTCAAGGGCCGCCCTGCGGGTCTCAGCCGCCATCGGGGGCGCTGCGCGTTCGTCTGCCGCATTCGGCATTGACGCCTCGACGGGCCGGACGTCCTCTCGCTGGATTGCAAGCATCGACCCGGGCCAGGGCACGCCGGGCGTTGCGGCTCCTCGAGCCGAACACGCCGACCCTGGGTGACAGGCCGGGCGAAAAGGGCGTAGCTTCCCGACCTGTCACCAAGAGGCCGCTATGAGCTTGTATCCGACCCCTCAAACGATCAAAGCCGAGGTTTTTACCCGCGTTCCGGAACACTTCCGCAAGCCCGTCCGCACCTCGTGGGCCGACTTCAACAAGGGCGGCCAGGTTGCCGATTGTTTTCTAGAAGGGCCAAGCTTCGACCGGCAGGGCAATCTGTGGGTGACCGATATCCCGCACGGCCGCATCTTTCAGGTCTCGGGGTCTGGCGATTGGCGCCTCATGGCCGAATACGATGGCTGGCCCAATGGTTTGAAATTCCACAAGGACGGGCGCGGTTTCATCACCGATTACAAGCGCGGTATCATGATGCTCGACCCAGCCAGCGGCAAGATAACGCCGCTGATCGAGACGGTGCGTTCGGAAAGCCTGAAAGGCGTCAACGATCTGCATTTTGCCTCGAACGGCGATCTCTATTTCACCGATCAGGGCCAGACCGGGCTGCACGACCCGACCGGTCGCGTCTACCGCTACACGGCCGCGGGCCAGCTTACCTGCCTCGTCAACACGGTCCCGAGCCCCAACGGCATCGTCCTCGACCGGCACGAGAAGGTGGTCTACGTCGCGGTGACGCGCGCCAATGCGGTTTGGCGACTGCCGCTGATGATTGATGGAGCAGCCTCGAAAGTCGGCGTTGCGGTGCAGCTCTCGGGCGGCCTGTCCGGGCCCGATGGCCTGGCGCTCGACGAGGAGGGCGGCCTGATCGTGGCGCATGCGGGCATGGGCTGCTGGCGGTTCGATACTTTGCTGCGCCCGACGCACTTCATCGATCCGGGTATCGGCCTGTTTCTGACCAACATCGCCTTCAAGGGCAAACGGCTTTACATGACGGAGAGTAGCACCGGAACCATCGTGGTCGCCGATTTGCCCGTGGCGGGTCAGACCATGTACGGACTGATGGACGAAGTGGATTGAGCAATCGAGTGGAGGCAAGGTCATGGCGGCAATTGGTTTCGTGGGACTGGGCAATATGGGGCTGCCCATGGCTCACAACCTCGTCAAGAAGGGACACGAGGTCAAAGGCTTCGATATCGTCGAGGACAACCTGTCCAAGGCGCTGCAAGCCGGCGTCAAGAAAGTGGCCTCAGCCTCGGACGCCGCCAAGAGCGTCGAGTTCCTGATCACGATGGTTCCGACCGGTAAGGAAACGATTGAAGTCTACGAAGGCTCGGGCGTGCTGACGGCGGCCAAGGCAGGCACGCTGTTTATCGATGCCTCGACGATCGACGTGGAATCGGCCAAGAAAGCGCACGTCCTGGCGCAGGCGGCCGGTATGCTCTCGCTCGACGCTCCGGTGTCGGGTGGCACGACCGGCGCCCAGGGCGGGACGCTGACCTTCATGTGCGGCGGCTCCAAGGAGGCTTTTGCGAAAGCCGAGGCCGTGTTGGGCGGCATGGGCCGCAAGCTTGTCCATTGCGGCGACGCTGGGATGGGACAGGCGGCCAAGATCTGCAACAACATGATGATGGCGGTCAACATGTTCGGCGTCTGCGAAGGCTTTGCCCTGGCTGAGCGGCTGGGCCTGTCCAACCAGACCC
>JBKJYG010000547.1:0-4413 GCA_046715905.1 Hyphomicrobiaceae bacterium
CGTCGGGAATGACGATGCGGTCAATCGCCAGCTTCTCGGCCATCCGGCAGGCGTGAAGCGGGGCCGCGCCGCCGAATGCGATGAGGGTGTGTTCGCCGATGACGACGCCGCGCTCGACCGCGTGCACGCGGGCCGCGTTGGCCATGTTCTCATCGACGATCTCGACGATGCCGAAGGCGGCGATGTCGCGGTCGAGAGCCAACGGACGGCCGATCACCCGCTCGACGGCTTCGTCCGACCGATCGGGTTCAAGTCTCAGCCTGCCGCCGGCGAAACCGTCAACGTCGATGCGCCCGAGGACCACGTCGGCATCTGTCACCGTGGGCTCGGAGCCGCCGCGCGCGTAGCAGGCCGGACCGGGGATGGAGGCGGCACTTTGCGGCCCGACCATGATGCGGCGCAATTCGTCGATGCGGGCGATCGAACCGCCACCCGCGCCAATCTCCACCATTTCAATCACCGGGATGCGCACGGGCAATCCGCTGCCCTTAAGGAAGCGCTCCGCCCGGTCGACCTCGAACGCGCGCGCCTTGAACGGCTCGAAATCGCGGATGAGGCAGATTTTGGCGGTGGTGCCGCCCATGTCGAAGGACAGCACGCGCCGCTCGTCGCGCTCAGCAGCCACGTGCGCGGCCAGGATGGCGCCTCCCGCGGGACCGGATTCGATCAGCCGGACGGGGAAGTGGCGGGCGGTCTGAAGGCTTGTGAGATTGCCGCCGGAGGTAACCAGGTGGATCGGCCGCCGATAGCCCTCGCCTGCAAACGCCTGCTCCAGCCGGCCGAGATAACCAGCCATCAGCGGCTGCACGTAGGCGTTGGCGATAGCCGTCGAGGTGCGCTCGTACTCTCGCATTTCAGGGCATGCGGCGGAGGAGAGCGTGACGGCGATGTTCGGGCAGCGTTGCGCGAGGATTTGGCCGATGCGCTCCTCGTGCCTTGGGTTGGCGTAGGAATGCAGCAGGGCAACGGCGACAGCCTCGATTTTTTCACCGGCGAGCCGATCGGCGATGCGCTCGACCGCTTCCTCGTCGAGGGGCAGGCGCACCTGCCCATGGATGTCGACGCGCTCGGGAACGGTGTAGCGCAGGCGCCGGGGCACCAATACCTTCGGCTTGTCGATGGTCAGGTCGTATTGATCGTAGCGGCTTTCGTCGGCGATCTCGATGATGTCGCGAAAACCCTCCGTGGCGATCAGCGCGGTGCGCGCTCCCTTCCGCTCGATGATGGCGTTGGTGGCCAGGGTCGTGCCATGGACGACGACCGCCAGGTCGGCGAACCCGAGGCGGGCTTGATCGAGGACGAGGCGCGTTCCCTCCATGATGGCGACTTCGGGCGCCTGGGGCGTGGTCAGCACCTTGGTCGAGCATCGGCCGTGGGCGGATTCGAGGACCAGATCGGTGAAGGTGCCGCCGACGTCGATGGCGAGACACGCGGTGCTGGCATGGGAGGTCGAGTTCGGCAGAGGCATGATCATCCGGGTCTGTCTGAGGGAAGCCGGACATTACCCCAGGATGGGCGGAGTGCAATGGCGAACCGGCGCCCCCGTCGAGCGTGACAAACCGCGCCGTCCCGGGCCACAATAAGCCTTGGGTAACAATAGGAGCGATGCTCGCATGGGCAAAATGGATACCTTCGACGAGCTCTGGCAAGCGGCGGAACTCAACCGTCGCGAGCTGATCGCCACGGGCACGTCGGCCGGGTTTGTGACCGGTTTTGCGGCGGCCGTGCAGCCGGTAATGGCTCAGACGATGATCATGACCGAGCCCACCGGCCTGGACGCTGGTATGGTCGAAATCCCGGTCGGGACGGAACAGGTTGCGGCCTATCGTGCGGCGCCCGCGGGGGGCAAGAACTTGCCCTTGATTTTGGTTGTGCAGGAAATTTTCGGGGTCCACGAGCACATCAAGGACGTGTGCCGCAGGTTCGCGAAGCTCGGGTATTGCGCTGTCGCGCCGGAGCTGTATCAGCGCCAGGGCGATGTCTCCAAGCTTGCAGACATGGACGCGATCCGCAAGATCGTGGCGCAGGTTCCCGACGCGCAAGTGATGGGCGATCTCGATGCTGCCGTGGCGTGGGCCACATCGTCCGGGTTGGCTGACCCGGCGCGGCTGGGCGTCACGGGATACTGCTGGGGCGGGCGGATCGTGTGGCTATACGCAGCACACAATCCGAAAGTGAAGGCGGGCGTTGCCTGGTATGGCCGGCTGGTCGGGGACAAGGCATCCAACACGCCAAGCTTTCCCGTGGATGTCGCCAAGTCAATCCAGGGCGCCGTGCTCGGGCTCTATGGCGGCGAGGACGCTGGTATCCCCGTGTCCACGGTCGAGCAGATGCAGCAGGCCCTGGGGCCTAACTCCAAGTCGAAGATCCACGTCTATCCGGGAGCGCCGCACGCCTTCTTCGCTGATTACCGGCCCTCGTACCGCAAGGATGCCGCCGAAGACGGCTGGAAGCGTTGTGTGGATTGGTTGAAGGCGAACGGCGTCGCGTGACGGCTGGTACTCGGGAGCCGCCGCTTCGCTGGCCGCGGCTTTCGAGTCTCAGGACTTAGAGCATCCCGAGCGAGGTCTTGCGGCGGGGTGGCGGGAACGCCTTGTCGAGGGCCGCCCGTTCGCGTTCATCGAGCACCAGATCCGCGGCCGCGGCGTTTTCCTTGACGTGGTCGAGGTTGGTGGCTTTTGGGATCGCGACCACGTTGTCATGCCGCAAGGTCCAGGCCAGCGCGATGGCGGCCGGCGAAACGCCGCGGTCGCGCGCGATTTGGCCGAGGACCGGATTGCGAAGTACGGAACCTTGCCCGAGCGGCGAATACGCCATCACCATCTCGCCTTCGCGCGCGCAATCGGCGATCAAATCGAACTCGATGCCGCGGCTGCCGAGATGGTAGAGCACCTGATTGGCCGAGACGTTCGTGCCAGCCTTCAGGCCTCGTAATTCCTGCATGTCGTCAACGTCGAAGTTCGATACGCCCCAGCGGCTGATCTTGCCGTCCGCCGTGAGCTGCTCGAAGGCGGCGACGGTATCGGCCAGCGGATGCGATCCTCGCCAATGCAGGAGATACAAGTCGAGGTGATCGGTCCCGAGCCGTTTCAAGGATCGCTCGCAGGCCGCAATGACACCTGTGCGGGACGCGTTGTGCGGATAGACCTTCGAGACCAGGAACACCTGATCTCGCCGCCCGGCCAATGCCTCGCCCAGCATCTCTTCGGCTCCGCCCTCACCATACATCTCCGCCGTGTCGACCAGTGTCAGCCCGAGATCGACCCCGGCGCAGATGGCCTTGACCTCGGCTGCCCGACTGCCGCCTTTTTCCCCCATGTGCCACGTGCCAAGGCCAAGCCGCGGAACGATCGTGCCATCCTTCAATGTCATATGCCGCATGGGCGCCTCTCCGGGTTCTGACGCACGCGTACGCGCCGCGCTGCCACTCATATAAGGTTCCTCGGTCCAAGCTTGGCAAGCCCCGGGCGAACCCTTGTCGGCGATGAGGGCCGTCGCCTGTTTCAGGTGTCCGCGACTGTGCTAGGCTCGCCTTGAAATATCGCAACCCGAGGGAGCGCCCGATGACTGCCACGACCTCCGCCTCCAGCGCGGCCCATGCCAGCGGCGGCGTGACCCGCAATCTCGCGCGCTGGTCGGCAGCGTTTGCGCCGGCCGATCTTACGGCTTCGGCCGAGACCTGGGGCCGGCATGCGATGCTCGACTGGTTTGCCTGCACGATTGCCGGCGCGCGCGAGCCGCTGGCCGATATCGTGGCGCTAGAGTTTGCGTCGGGGGTAAGCGGGGCAGCGACGCTGGTGGGACGCGGCGCACGGGCGTCGGTGCTCGATGCGGCGCTCGTCAACGGCACCGTCTCGCACGCGCTCGACTATGACGATGTCAATCGGCTGATGCACGGGCATCCGAGCGCTCCGGTTGCTGCTGCGGCGCTTGCCCTCGGCGAGGCGATCGGCGCCTCGGGCCGCGACGTGCTGACCGCGTTCATTGCGGGCTACGAGGTGGAGTGCCGGCTCGGCGAGATGTGCGGCGACGACCACTACGAGAACGGCTTCCACGCAACGGGAACGGTGGGGACGTTCGGTGCTACCGCCGCTGCCGCGCGTCTGCTCGGGCTGGATGCCGACAAGACGGCCATGGCGCTCGGGATCGCCGCCTCCGAAGCCTCCGGGCTCAAAATCAATTTCGGGACCATGACCAAGCCGCTGCACGTGGGGCGGGCGGCGATGAACGGGGTCATGGCTGCGCGTCTGGCGGCGCGCGACTTTACCTCCCGGCCCGACGCCATCGAAGGACCGCAAGGTTTTGCCGCGACACAAGCGCCAGGGTTCAAGGCTGTAGCCATGCGGCCGGATCGCACCGCGCCCCTGGCGGTCGAGGAAAACCTCTTCAAGTATCATGCGGCCTGCTATCTCA
>JBKJYG010000548.1:0-4361 GCA_046715905.1 Hyphomicrobiaceae bacterium
CGGAAGTCTCCGGTAGGCCATCGGACTCTCGTCGAGGTCTGCACCGATCAGCGTCACGCCGCGTGACTGTAGCCAGTTGTCCATCTCCTGGCGGGAGAAGCGACGCTTGGCTTCCTTGCGGCCGAACCGGCGACCGGCGCCGTGTACAGTCGAATAGAGCGATGCCCGAGCCTGCTCGCTATCAACGCCTTCCAGGATGACCGCATCGTCTCCCATGGAACCGCCGACAAACCCACGTTGGCCAGGAAATGCCGGCGTCGCTCCCTTGCGCACCACCCACAGATCTTGCCCGCCGTGAGTCTCCCGCCAAGCGTAGTTGTGGTGGTTGTGGACAGTATCGGTGATAGCTCCGCCGATGATGCTGCGAACGCGTTCGACGACCCACTCTCGACCGGCGTAGGAGTATCGGCCGGCGAGGTGCATGGCAGCGATATATCGACGGCCAATCTCGCTGTTCTCGTCAACAACGGCGGGCGGTACGTTGATACCATCGCGACCGCCCGCGGCCTTCAGGTAGCGGGTCGAGCTGGTGTGGCCCAAGCCTCGACTTCCGAAGTGGACGCCAATCCACACAAATCCGTACTCGTCACGCATAAGATCGACATAGTGGTTGCCGCCGCCCACCGTGCCCAGCTGATCCACCGCCTTCTTGCGGTAAGCTTCGATATCGGCTTCACGCCACGCATCTTTGTCGTCGAACAACGGGTGTTCGACACGCTCGCCATTCGAGCGCCCGACACCGAACGAGACGACGCGCGACACGTCGCGAATGATAGCGCCGACGCGATCCTTGATCGTCTCAAACGGAGTATCCAGCCGGACAGCCATGTTGCCACAGCCGATATCGAACCCGACGCCTGAAATACTGATCTGCTTTTCATACGCAATGATGCCGCCAACCGGCTGCGCATAACCAAGATGTCCATCCGCGCAGATGACGCCCGCGACGACATTGCCGACCGCCATGCAGTTCTTCATCTGGTCGAGCGTCGATTGCTCGTGCTGGCCGAACACCGCAAGCGGTGCGTTGGCGAATTGTGCCCCTTGGGTTGCCGCCCTTTGGCTGGTTGCCATATGCGCAACTGAGAGTGCGTTTGCCTCACGCGCCAAGCGCTCAGCCCGTGCCTGATCTCGAAACACACACCAGGCCGGCATCGACCGCATCCCCGGACGTTCGATGCGCGAGTCAGGGTCGACACCTGCCCTAGAAGATAGGTCACGCGCGACAACCTCGTCAGGGTCGGCTCTCCGTGAACCTTTGGCCATTCGCCTCGGCTCCTATGTGTTGCCAGGTTCCGTTGACGCCACAGCGGCCGGCCACCGGGGCCAGAACTTTGTTGTAAACGAGCTGCCGCGACACGCCGAAGTGCGCGGCGACGTGCGGCCACGATGTGCCGGCACGCAACATCGTCACGTCCAAGCACGGTTTGCGGCAGGATGGCGCTTTTTTCGATGACGTGAAAGGCCACGGAGAGGTAATGCATTGCCTCGCACGCGTCATAGCCAGGCGTTCGGCGCATGCACGGACCTTAGGCCGGCGTCGGCCCGCCACGGCGAAGGGAGCACGACCTTGACCACCGAACCCGAGACCTTCGAGGAGCTGGACCCGTCCCCCCGCCTGCTGATGGGTCCGGGCCCGGTCAACCTTTACCCGCGCGTTCTCCGGGCCATGTCGGTGCCGCTCCAGGGCCAGTTCGATCCCGAATTCCGCCGCTACATGCGCCAAGTGATGGCGCTCTACCGGCGGGTGTACAAGACGGAGAACGCATGGACGCTGCTGGTCGACGGCACGGCGCGCGCGGGCATCGAGGCGGGGATGCACTCGATCATCGCGCCGGGCGACAAGGTGCTGGTGCCGATCTTCGGCCGCTTCGGGCACCTGTTGGCGGAGATCGCCAAGCGCGCCCGCGCCGAGGTCATCCCCCTCGAAGCAGCGTGGGGCACGGTGTTCGAGCCCGGCCGCATCGCTGACGCCGTAAGGCAGCACAAGCCGCGCCTCGTGGCCATGTGCCAGGGCGATACGTCGACAACGATGCTGCATCCCCTCGATGAGGCAGGTGCCGCATGCCGCCGGCACGATGCGATCCTGTTCGTCGATGCTACAGCCTCGCTAGCGGGCAATCCCTTCGAGACCGACGCGTGGCAGGTCGATATCGCGGCGGCGGGATTGCAGAAGTGCCTGTCGGGACCGCCGGGCGTATCCCCGGTCACGTTCAATACCCGCGTGGTCGAGATCCTCGAACACCGAAAGCATGTGGAGCAGGGCATCAGGCCGCCGGATCTGACCGAAGGCCATGGCCCGATCATCCAATCCAACTACTTCGATCTCGGCATGCTCATGGAGTACTGGGGCCCGCGCGCCCTCAATCATCACACGGAGGCGGCGAGCATGCTCTACGCGGCGCGCGAGTGCGCCCGCGTCGTGCTGGAGGAAGGCCTCGAGGCCGGCATCGCCCGCCACCAGCTCGCGTCGCGAGCCCTGCGCGCTGGCCTCGAGGCGATGCACCTTGAGCTGTTCGGCGACGCGGCGCACCGCATGTCCAACGTAACGGGCGTTGTCATCCCCAAGGGACTGGGCAATGGCGATGCGGTTCGCGCGCAACTGCTCGAGGATTTCGGCATCGAAATCGGAACGTCCTTCGGGGCGCTGGCGGGACGGATCTGGCGCATCGGAACGATGGGCTACGTGTGCCGAAAGCAGAACGTGCTGCGTTGCCTCGTTTCGCTCGAGCACGTGCTTCGGCGCAACGGTTTTGCAGTGCCCGTTGGCGCCGGTGTCGATGCCGCTTGTAAGGTGTACGATGAAGCCGGACCTTCCGCGCGGCCGAAGATCAGCTCCTGGCGCTCGCCGACGGCATGCTGAGGACATCGGCCTCAACCGCATCGAAATCTCGTCGGTGCGGTCCGAAGTGCCTGACTGGCGCGCTTTCCGGGAATGCGCGATAACTCCAGTCACTCGCTAAGGGCTCACACCCATCCCGGCGCCGCTCTTGGTGTCGATCGTTTCAACACAGGAGACTCACATGACGTTGCGCAAGTACATTATCGAACGGGACATCCCCAAAGTCGGCACTTTTGAGCGGGACCAGTTGAGAGGGGCTGCTGCCAAGTCGAACGAGGTGCTGACCGAACTTGGCCCGCAAATCCAATGGGTCGAAAGCTTCGTTGCGGCCGACAAGACGTTCTGTGTCTACCTTGCCCGTGACGAGGCCATCATCAAGAAGCACGCAGAACTCAGCGGCTTCCCGGCCAGCAAAGTTACCGAGGTGCGGAAAATGATCGACCCGACGACAGCATCAGGTTGAAGCGATTGGCGGGCGGCACGGGAGGAGCTGCTGGCTCTTGCCGTGCCGTCCAGTTGCGGCGCCACGCGTCCGCTCATGGCAGATTGCTCCACGCACTTGAACTTTGCCAGGGGCGGACGCTGGCGTGATTCAGGACCGGTTGCCTTCGGATCACGCCGCCGGAGTCGGTACCGGGTGCTTGGGCATCAGCGCATCGTCGAGTTCGTTCGCGCGGATCGCCGCGGGCCTTTTTAGCAGCGCCTGGCAATACGCCTCGAAGGCCGGCCGCTTGGGAATTGTGCCGAACTGCATCCCCCACATCAGATGAGAGCCGATATAGACATCTGCGGCCGAGAACGCGTGACCGGCGATGAACGGCCGGCCGGCTACGGCGCGATCGAGTGCGGCCACGACCTCATCGACCGAGCCGTAGCCCACCATGCCGCGCTTCGCGTCCGGTACAGTAACACCCAGCGACTGATTGGTTGTTGCTGCCTCGAGCGGGCCGGCGGCGAAAAACAGCCACCGATAGTACGCCCCGCGAGCAGGATCGCCCGGCTGTGGCGCCAGCCCAGCACCTGGAAAGGCATCCGCCAGATAGGCGCAGATCGCCGCGCATTCCGTGACGACCACGTCGCCGTGCGTCAGCGCGGGAACCTTGCCCATGGGATTGATGGCCAGGTAGCGCGTTGCTTTCATCGCGGGACCATAGTCGACGACTTCCGTTCGATAGGGTGTGCCGATCTCCTCCAGCATCCAGCGGGCGACGCGGCCGCGGGACATCGGGTGCGTATAAAGAACGAGTTCGCCAGTCATGGTGGTGGCCTTCCTTTCGGTGTCGTGGGGTTCATGGAGCGGCCGGGGGTGCCCTTTGTATGCGCCACCCATCATTCAAACACCATGGAGCTGCAGCATTCGGATGACATCCGGGCGCCAAGATTGACGCCCCCAGTGCGATCAGTTGGCGGTCATGCCGCCGTCGATCACAAGCTCGCTGCCGGTGACCCACGAGGCTTCGTCGGAGGCCAGATATAAACAGCCCGCGGCAATGTCGGAGGGGGTGCCAAAGCGGCCGAG